>JAAZIW010000208.1 GCA_012800665.1 Rikenellaceae bacterium | reverse complement strand
GAGTATGGCTCGCCACCGTAGACGGACTGGACTGGCCCCGCAAGGAAAACTTGCATTTCGCTCAACGCGAAGACCTTATAAACACCATTAAGGGCCTGGCGGAACTCGGCTGCAACACCCTTTATTTTCAGGTGGTGAGCGAGATGGATGCCATGTATTCTTCCGAACTTCTGCCATGGAGCCGCCATCTTACCGGAGAAGAAGGGATGTCGCCCTATTTCGATCCTCTAAGTCTTGCGGTCAAGGTTTCGCACGACTGCGGCATGAGCATACACGCTTGGATAAATCCCCTTCGGGTCAGCGTTGCAGACACTACCGCCAGGTCGATTAGCCAGGTTAAATACGCCCACCCGGAATGGGTGCATAATTACGAAGGCAAAGAATACCTCGACCCGGGCAATCCCGAAGTGCTGCAATTCCTATCGGATATTGCGCGCGAAATACTCGAAAAATATGATGTGGACGGCCTGCACATCGATGACTATTTCTATCCTTGGGGTCTCCGAAGTGACAAACGCAAAGGAGACGAGCCGGGGGCATGGGATGATGCCGATTTATATGCTCAATACGGCGAAGGCAAATCGCTGGAAGAATGGAGATTCAGCAATATTGACAAGGTGGTTGAAACCCTTCACCAAGTGGTACACGACACTAAAGAGGGCGCTGTTTTTGGAGTATCTCCGCAAGGGCTCATAGTGAACACCTGCATGCTTTATGCTGATCCCAAGCGTTGGGTAAGCGAGAAGTCTCTTGATTATTTGGTGCCGCAGCTTTATTGGAGCATGGACAGGGGCGATGCCGCCGCTTTCCCGAAAGCGCTTGAAGAATGGAAAGAGCTTGCAGAGGAAATCCCCCTATACATAGGCATAGCCGCCTATAAGCATGATCCCATATTCCACAGACGCAAAAAAGATTCCGGATTTAAAAATGTCGCGGAATTCAAGCGGCAGATAGATTTATTGCGCTCCACTACATACACCGACGGGCACGTATGGTTCCGTGCCCGCGATATTTTAGAGAGAGAAGAACTGCGTAATTATATAGTTTCGCAAATCTACAAGTAAGGACAAGGTCTACACTCCGCCAAAGGCGGCATAGCCTCCGTCCACAGGTATGATTGTTCCGGTTACAAAGCTTGATATGTCGCTAAGCAGATATAGCATGGTGCCCACAAGGTCTTCCGGCTCGCCGAACTTGTGCATCGGTGTATTGGATATTATCTTCTTGCCGCGCGGCTTCAATTCGCCCGTCTTTTCATCTGTAAGCAGGAATCTGTTCTGATTTGTAAGGAAGAAGCCCGGTGCTATGGCATTGCATCTTATGCCAAGCGGAGCAACATGCACGCTATACCATTGGGTGAAATTATTTATGGCTCCTTTCGCCGCGGAATAGGCGGGAATCTTAGTAAGCGGTCTTATTGAATTCATGCTTGAGATATTGAGCACATTGCCTCCCTTTCCATCCTTTACCATATCGCGCGTGAAAATCATCGTGGCGAGCACTGTTCCTTGAAAATTAAGGTCGAACACATCCTTGAATCCGCTTATATCCAAACCGTAGAAACTGTCGGGGAGAGGAGTCTCCGCAGTCATCTGTTCGGCGGCACAAGTGGCTTTGGGGGAATTGCCTCCGGCGCAGTTTATAAGTATGTCTATACGGCCGAGTTTCTTGTGAACCTCTTCATAGGCCTTCTCAAGAGCATCCTTGTCAAGCGCGCTCGCAGAAATGCCTATGCATTTTACACCGAATTCGCTTGCAATCTTCGCTGCTTGCGGGTCCTCCCCCGCTTTACGGGAAATCACCGCCAAATTAACGCCTGCTGATGCAAGTCCGCGGGTAAGCGCGGTTCCTATAATGCCGAAGCCTCCCGTTATTACGCAATTGCGTCCTTTTAAATCGTCAAAAGAGTATTTCATGATTAAAAATTATAGCTTAAAAAGTTTTTTGATATGACGCTCGCAAATATTTTCAATAACTTCTGCGCCTATTACATCGGAATGTTTTTTAAGGGCAGGATAGAACTCATCGCCTAATTCCGCCGCAATTTTATAGCTCACATGTATGAGTTGGCGGAAAGATGGATTATAGAGAGGGTCGGACTGATTGTGGCGCAAGGTGCGGGCATAGGTATCGGCATCCCACTTCTCCACCTCTTCGGGAGAAGGAAGAGCCTTTACATCCACATCTATCACGCTTGCATAGGGAATGGTGAGTTCGTCCATACGGGTAAGGGCGTTTATATAGATGCGCTTGGCAAGCGCAAGTGCGTTTGCATCTGCGAGCGCCAGACCGATATTTTCTTCCAGCCAGGAGGTACCGGCGGTCTTGATGTGTATACCCTTGTCGTACTTGCGTATGAGTCTTCCCATAATGGGGTAGATGCTGAATTTATCTGAGCCGGAATGAATGCTCAACTTGAGATTCTCCTTTAGACCGAATTCCTTTATGGCATAATCGATTACAAGCAGGTCTTCTTCGAATTCCTTTTCGAACTGAGCCAAATCTCCACAATATTCCACGCCTTTATTGAAGCGGCCTGTGAATTTTGGTGCGAAAGTCTGCATGGGTACGCCGTTTTTTGCAAGCGCGCTCAGAATAAAGAGTATTTCCAGCGGAGTCTGAGGCTCTGCAACCTCGTCCATAGACACTTCTGTCACAAAATTGTCGGCGCCTTTGGCCGCCTCGATATGGCGGTATATGCGGCCGGCTTCCTGTGCAGCAAAAAGATAGCGTCCTGCGATAGCGCGAAGTTCTTCTTCGGACACCTTCAAAGGCTCTGCAAAACCGGGTATTGAAAGATTGCCGAGATATTTGCGATTCGCCTCAACAAATTCATCTATATCTTTCGAGTCGGCAGGCTTGCCTATATAATCCGCTACATCCAAGGTGAAAAAGTCGGAGCTGTTGATGAAACGGTCTACATTGCCGAGATTAATGTGGTCGGCATCCACAAAATACTGACCGGTGTAGCCAAGAGCCTTCACTGCCGCATCTGCCTCGACACGGGTGCTGCCGGGCTCGGTACCGACTATCTGGTGTTCACGGTTGCTCTTGTTCCAAACGGGAATAAAGTCCACGCCGAATTCCTTGCGTGCTTTCAGTAAGGCGCTGAGTTGCGCTTTGCCCTGATGGCCGAAGCGGTCTCCTACGCCGAAAGAATATTTCTGTATTTTCATGTTATTAAATATTTATGCGTTATATGTACCAGCAACGGTGTCTCCACCCTCACCGGTCCAGTTTGTATGAAAAAATTCTCCTCTTTCCCTATCGATACGCTCATAGGTATGAGCGCCGAAATAGTCGCGTTGGGCTTGAAGAAGATTGGCGGGAAGCCTTTCGGAGCGGTAGCCGTCATAGTATTCGAGCCCTGCGCTCAAGCATGGAACGGGAATGCCGTTTTTAACGGCCTCCGCCAAAACATTTCTCCAGCCTGATTGTGCAGCTGCAAGTTTTTCGGTAAAATATGAGTCTAGCAATATATTAGGGATATCGGGATTCTTGTCGAATGCCTCCTTTATCTTTCCTAAAAATACGCTGCGGATTATGCAGCCTCCCCTCCACATCAGGGCGATGCCGCCATAATTCAAATTCCATCCGTATTCTTCCGCTGCTGCGCGCATAAGATTGAAACCCTGTGCATAAGATACTACTTTTGCAGCAAAGAGAGCCTTCTCCATATCATTCAGGAAAACTTTGATGTCACCTGTATATTTCTGCGGCTTTGGGCCTTTGAGAATCTTGCTTGCGGCCACTCTCTCTTTCTTTTGTGCGGATAGACTGCGGGCGAATACGCTCTCGGCTATGAGGGTGAGAGGAACTCCCGTATCAAGGGCGGCTATTGCCGTCCATTTTCCGGTGCCTTTCTGACCTGCAGTATCGAGAATATAATCCAGCACATAATTTCCATCCTCATCCTTCTTGGCAAGAATGTCGCGGGTTATCTCTATCAGATAGCTGTCGAGGTCGCCCTTGTTCCATTCTGCGAAAGTCTCGTGCATCTGTTCATTGCTCATCCCGAGCAGGTTTTTCATTATTGAATAGCATTCGCAGATGAGCTGGATGTCGCCATACTCTATTCCGTTGTGCACCATTTTTACAAAATGGCCGGCGCCGCCTTCACCCACCCAATCGCAGCAGGGAGTGCCGTCCGACACTTTTGCGCAGATGCTTTGGAATATGGGCTTCACATGAGGCCAAGCCTGAGGAGAGCCTCCCGGCATCATGCTGGGGCCGTTCAGCGCGCCCTCTTCTCCTCCGGAAACGCCGGTGCCGATATAAAGCAAGCCTTTGCTCTCTACATAGGCGGTGCGTCTTGTAGTGTCGGGAAAATGCGTATTCCCTCCATCTATTATAATATCTCCCTTATCCAACAGAGGAAGCAGCTTTTCTATGAAATCATCCACCGCCTTGCCTGCTTTTATCATAAGGAATACTTTCCGGGGAGCCTTCAGACTGGAAACGAAATCTTCCAGACTGCTTGCGCCGTAAATGTTTTTGCCCGCACCGCGCCCTTCCATGAAATTATCCACTTTTTCCTGCGTGCGATTGTAAACGCTTACGCGAAAGCCTTTGCTTTCCATATTGAGAACCAAATTCTCGCCCATGACGGCGAGGCCTATCAGGCCAATGTCGCTTTTTTCCATTATATCAGTCTTTAAATCTTTCTTTATATGCCCAAAGTCCAAGAGCCGGATTGGAGATGTAATAGATTTCTTCTCCATTTATATTATTCCATCCATCCTTCAAAGACTCAGGCTTGTATTTTTCTATTAAACCTGCAAGATCGCCCCAACGGTAGCCTACATCCTCTATTTCCTCTTTCGTAACTTCAGGGCTGGGGGCGTAAGTGATTGTAAATCTGCCCTCCGAGGAGCCGTGTATAAGGTGGGCGGGTGCGCTCAGGTTGTTCTTGAGATCAGGGTCTTTTCCGGTGCACTCCAGAGTGTGCGGCGTTCCCCTGTAGCCATATTTGCGTATTAGCGCATCTATGGTTTTATCCTCTCCGAATTCACATAAGGCAGGAGCCATAATTATGAGCTCGGCTCCGTCCGCAAGCGCCATGCGGGTGCGGTAAACCGCCTTGTTGCCTAACCAAGTGCTTTTGAATTCAGCGGGGTCCAACCACACAAGGCACTTTTCAATAGGCTTTTCCACCATTATGAAGTTGGTTTGCAAAGAGAGTTCGGCCGCTTTTTGGAAGCACTCGAAATCATCCCCCACAAAGAGCCCCTTGGTTACCATCTGCTCATTCTCTTTACCGCGGACAGTGAGTATGTAGATTATGGGGAGTTGCGCTGCAAAATGCCTGCGCGCATACTCAAATACATCCCTCACCGGACTGTGAGCCCTTCCCATAATGCGCTCCATGCCGTAGCTTGCGCCTATAAAATGGCTTTTGTTTATGAAATCGGAACCTCCTGTCCCCACGAAAATATTTTTGGTATGATTGGCCATGCCCACAACCTCGTGTGGCACCACTTGACCTATGGAGAAAATGGCATCAAATTCGGGATTGAGCAGCAGGCGGTTCAACTGAACCTTCATGGAATAATTGAGTTTGCCTTCGGACACCTGCTCTATATAGGATGCGGGAATTTCTCCTATGGTTTCCACCTCATTTCGCCAATCGTGCACGCGGAATTTATCCGCCGGAACATCCGGGAACATCTCCGCAATTTGCCCATCTGTCATCGGGGTATGTGTGCCGAGGGCGGGAAGCACATCTGTAAGCCTCTCTTTATAATATTCCTCCACCATGCCGGTAATAGGACCGGCAAAGGAATTTAAACGGGTGAAGTCGGGCGGAATGGCGAGGACGCGCTTCTTTTTACCGAGTTTGTCAAATACGCCGAAAAGGGCCTCTTTTACCTCTTGGGTGTAGAGAACATCTGTAACCGAACCTTTTGCGTAATAAAGCATTTTCTATCTCTTTACTCTTGCATTGCCTTTCCAAATGCTCCAAACCTGCCCTTCATCGGCAGGCTGAGTATAGTCGGTAAGCATTGTGGTTGCCAAAGCGCCGGTGGCCCAGGCAAATTGTATCCACTTTTCGTTTTCCCAACCCTTTAAAATGGAATAGAGCAGGCCGCCTACAAAACCATCGCCGCCGCCTATGCGGTCCAAAACGCGAATCGGACGGGGCTCCACCACCTGCCACTCGTTTCCTACAAGAGTAATGGCTCCCCAAAGGTGATCGTTAGCGCATACCACTTCGCGCAGAGTATTGGCAAACACCTGAACATTGGGATAAGCCTCCTTAACGGCAGTTATCATCTTCTTGAATCCGTCTATCGTAGCAGCTATATCCTTGCCTCCCGCCTCAGGGCCTTTTACGCCGAGGCATAATTGAAAATCTTCTTCATTGCCTATGAGTATGTCGGAAAGCGAGCTGATTTCGGAAAAGATGTCTCTGAGTTCTTGCTCTCTGCCGGCCCAGAATGAGGCCCGATAGTTAAGGTCGAAACTTATTTTAGTGTCGTATTTCTTGGCGGCACGGGCTATTTCCAAACAGAAGCGGCCGGTATCGGGGCTGAGGGCGGCGATGAGACCGCTCAGATGCACTATCTGCACGCCTTCCTGCCCGAATATGCGCTCAAGGTCAAAGTCTTTTACGTTCAGGGTTCTTCCCACCTCGCCGGCACGATCGTTCCACACTCGGGGACCGCGTGAGCCATAACCGCTGTCGGCTATGTTTATCTGATGTCTATAGCCCCAAGGACCGCCTTGCTCTACTTCCGGACCTTCAAAGTCCATTCCGCGAGCACGCAGGTTGCTCTTGATAATAGCCGCAAAGGGGCTGCCTTTCACAAAAGTGGTGAGCACTTTTACAGGGAGTCCCAAATAGGAAGACACGCTGGCTACATTTGTCTCGGCGCTTGTAACCTGCAAATGAAAGACATCGCTGGCATGCACCGGCTGGCCGCTTTCGGGAGTAATGCGAAGTCCCATGCTTGTGGGGACAAGGAGAGCATACTTGCAATCCTGCTTCAAACTTATTTTCATATTGCGAAGATAAAATTTATTTCCAATTAATGCAAACGTTTGCATTATTTTTCCAACACCTCTTTTCTCCTATAATACCGGGGCTTTTACCTGTAGTATCCCGTCTGCTCTAACTTCCCCGAAACCCTCTTTTAATATAGAGCGTTTTACCTGCTGCAAGCAGGCTGAAAGTCCTTTACTATTTTAAACCAATCCTGTGCAGAAGGCACATCGTATTTGCTCCAGACCGCGCTTAAGTAATAGTTGAGTTTTTCGCCGCTCTTTACAGGTTTAATCAGCAGGGAATGTCCCGCCGCCACTTTTGAGTCGGCAGCGTCCTGCATCACCACTGCAACTCCGATAAGACCGTCTTCCGGTCCTCCTGACAAGTCCGATGCACGCTCCCAAATAGCTATGCGGTCGGGCTCTGTAAGGTCTTCGAGCACATCCTCTTCTTGATGACGGAAAATTCCGGCGGCTATATCAAGGGTTTCCCCGGGGCCTGAGAAGGTATAGCAGTCTTCAACCTCGCAAAAACGCTTCCCCGCCTCCACGGTTAATTTCTTATCCAAGGCGATTGTATATCCGCAAACTTCCCATTCGGGATAATGCAGTACAAAAACCGCTTTCTTGGGAGAAGAGGAAAGAATTTCGTATGAGCGGTAATTGGTTGCCGGGAAGCGCAGGGTGTCCGAAATAAAGGGTGAAGAAGCCCCCGCCCCCAAACTTACGCCCACCTTGTAGCAGTCTCTGCCGTTTCCGTAATCTTTATGGTAGGATGCATCTCCACCTTTCTTATAGAGTTCATATCTGCCCTCGGCCACCAAGGTGTCGCAATTTTTTGCCCAAAAATCGACACCCGGCGCTGTGGGTCTGCCTTCCAGAGCTTTTCCGTAGATACGGAAGCAATAATAATCGTTTTCGAAGATAAAGTCATCCATCCTTTCGGGGACCGCGCGGGCATTTACCTTAGGGCTCGGCGCAGAACAGGAGGTCAGGCCAAGAAAAGCCACAGCAAAAACGGCCGAAGCCAAATAAACAAGCTTCTTCATCATTTGAATTATTTCAGATGTTTAAATTATTTCAATTCTTCTGTTTTCGCCCAATCCATATCGCCATAGTCGTCATTCTCGCCACACATGCCCCAAATGAAGGTGTAGTTGCCGGTGGCGCAGGCGGAATGTATGCTCCACTGCGGACTTATAACTGCCTGCTCATTGTGCATCCAGATATGACGGGTCTCATCGGGCTCGCCCATGAAATGACATACAGCCCCATCGGATGGAACCTCGAAATAGAAATATACTTCCATACGGCGGTCGTGAGTATGCGCAGGCATGGTGTTCCATGTGCTTCCTACGGCAAGTTCTGTCATGCCCATCTGAAGCTGGCAGCAAGGCACCACCTCTTTTACGAGCAGACGGTTGATGGTACGCTCGTTGCTTTCTGCAAGAGAGCCGGCGTGCATTACCACTGCATCTTTTTTGGAAACTTGCTTTATGCCTGTTTCGCGGTGTGCTAGAGCTGAATTGAAATAGAAACGGGCCGGCTTTGAGGGATCTTCGCTTCTGAATGAAACATGCCTGTCACCTCTTCCTATATATATAGCCTCTTTGAAGGGAATTGTGAATTCTTCTTCTCCTACCTTCACTATTCCGGTTCCCCCGACATTAATGATGCCGAGTTCGCGCCTTTGTGTAAAATAATCTGCTTTGAGAATATCGGGAGCAGTAAGCACAAGTTCCTCTTTAACGGGAACCGCTCCACCGGCTATCATACGGTCGTACATGGTATATACCATATTGATTTCATCTGCCACCATTACTTTCTCTACAAGAAAATGCTCTCTCAGTTGTGTGGTGTCGTAGTTTTTTGCGTCTCCGGGATGTGACGCATGACGTACTGTACAATTTACTTTCATGATTTTTTGGTTTTATAAAATTAATGATTTATTTGATTTATTATTTTTTCCTCCGGTGGATTCCCTGACAATAAGTTCGGTGTCCACTATTATTTCTTCTCCTGCGGTATCGCCATTGAGCAGTCGTAACATTGCTTCAGCCGCCTGCCTGCCAATATCTGAAGGGTGCTGATCAACAGAGCTCATCGAAGGAGTAGTAAGAGCAGTAAAACTCTCGTTGGCAGTCCCCACTATGGCGAAATCCTCAGGAACCCGCAAACCGCGCTCCAAAGCGCACTCCAAGGCTCCCAAAGCGGAAAAATCTCCGGAAGAATAGAGGGCATCGCAACCTGCATCAATAGCTTTGCCGGCATTGGCATAGCCTGTTTCACGCACTATCGTTTCGGGAAACACCAGTGCCGAATCTACCGGCATTCCGGCTTCCTTTAAAGCCGCCTCATAACCTTTATATCTATTTACAAAAGCAAGGCAAGTGTCGTAACCAACCATAGCGCCTATTTTCTTATAGCCTCTTTCTATGAGATGTTTCACCGCCGTATAGGCTCCGTTGAAATCATCATTTACCACTCGCGAGCCGGGCAAATCTTCGAAAACGCGGTCGAACTGCACCAATTTAATTTTGCTGCCGTGAATCGTTTCTTTTATGGCTTTGCTCGAAGGGGTTTCGGCTGAATGAGAAATCATTATGCCGGCCAAACGGCTGGAACTCAATGTTTTAAGAGCTCTTTTTTCATTTTCGGCCTTTTCGTAAGTTTGACATATCAGCAGAGAATAGCCCGCCTCCACCAATACTTCTTCCGCCTTGCTGATGATGCTGCTGAAAAACTCGCGGTTTATACGCGGCACTATGATTCCCACCGTTTTAGTCACTCCCCTGCGTAAATTGGAAGCAACCTCGTTGCGCTCATAACCCAACTCCTTGGCTTTGGCCCGTACAGCTTCCCGGGTGCTCTCTTTGATTTTTTTATTGCCTGCAAGAGCGCGGGAAACAGTTGAAGGGGTTATTCCAAGAGCAAGTGCTATATCTACTATGGTGGTTTTGCTCATTATCATCAAAGATACAAATTATTTTTTACAAACGTTTGCACAATTATAAAAATATTGATACTTTTGAGGCAATATGATGAAAACGTTTGCTAAACTAATAGCCATAAGCGCCATGGCTCTGCTCTGTTCTTGCACCCCGGAAAGGAGCATAACTGATTTCGGCGGCAAAGGGGACGGCCTAACCCTGAATTCCGAGGCCTTCGCAAAAGGCATAGAGGAGATTTACTCCAAAGGCGGCGGCATTCTCAAGGTACCGGCAGGAATCTGGCTCACCGGCCCTATTACCCTCAAAAGCGGGGTTAATCTGCATTTGGAAAGAAACGCACTTGTAGTATTTTCCTCAGATCTCGAACACTATCCCATAGTGGAAACCAATTTTGAAGGCTTGGATGTCAGACGTTGTTTAGCCCTTATCAACGCCGATGGAGCCAGGAATATCTCCATTACCGGAGAAGGAGTCTTCGACGGCAACGGACAAGATTGGCGCGCAGTCAAAAAGAGCAAAGTCCCCTCTTCTGTATGGAAGTCGCATTTGGCTAAGGGAGGGGTGCTAAGCCCCGACGGCAAAACCTGGTTCCCCGACGAGGGATATGCAAAAGCCCAGGCTACAGCGGGCAACTTCAACAAGGCGGACGACTCTCTTGATGAGCAGGAAATCAAGCGCTTCCTGCGACCGGAACTGCTTCTCTTCAAGAATTGCGAAAATGTATTGTTGGAGGGATGTACATTCCAAAACTCCCCTGCCTGGAATCTGCATCTGCTATGGAGTAAAAATATAGAGGTGAATAATGTTACGGTGCTAAACCCCTCCTGGAGCCAAAACGGAGACGGCATAGATATAGATGCCTGCGATGGAGTGTATTTGCACGACAGCCATTTCGATGTCGGGGATGATGCCATCTGCATTAAATCCGGAAAAGATGAAGACGGACGAAGGCACGGGCGGGCATGCTCTAATCTGCTTATAGAAAACTGCACCGTTTATGCCGGTCACGGAGGCTTTGTGATAGGCAGCGAAATGAGCGGTGGAGTGCATGATGTAAGCGTAAAGAATTGCACTTTCATAGGCACCGATGTGGGTTTGCGCTTCAAAAGTATGCGCGGACGCGGCGGAGTGGTAAGAAATATAAATATAGAGAATATCTATATGAAAGATATTATAGGGGATGCTATCATCTTCAACCTCTTTTACGCGGGCAAACCTGCCACCGAGGCGGATAAAGATGGGAATGTGGAGGAGATTCCGCAGGTGGATGAAACAACCCCTGAATTCAGAGATATAAGCATAAGCAATATAATATGCAATGGGGCGAAATCTGCTGTCTATGTAAACGGACTTCCGGAGATGCCGGTAAGCAATTTGTCTATCAAAGACTGTATCTTCAGAGCAAAGAAAGGCATAGAGACGCATTATGTACAAAACTTTAAACAAGATAACGTACAATTCATTCAGCAATGAAAAAGCTGTTGTTGAGCATTTGCTCCCTTGCAGTCTGTCTGACTTCGATTGCAAAAAAATATGATATTGTGGTAGCTCAGGACGGGAGCGGCGACTATTCCTCAGTGCAACAGGCCATAGATGCTTGCCCCGACTATTCCCACGATTATATCACCACCATCTTCATTAAAGCAGGAGTCTATAAAGAAAGGGTGATTATCCCTCATAATAAATTCCGCCTGCATATAAAAGGCGAAGGTGCGGACAAAACGATAATCACTTACGACAATTATGCTGAAGCCGTATCGCCGATTACAGGCGCCAAAGTAGGCACCAGCGGGAGCGCCACCATCTATATCCATTCCAACCATGTCACCTTCGAAGACCTATGCTTCGAAAACTCCGCCGGCTCGGGCAAAGAAATCGGTCAGGCGGTGGCTGTCTTTACAAACGGTGATTTCCTCTTTTTTCTTCGCTGCCGTTTCATAGGCAATCAAGACACCTTGTATACATACGGATATTGGGGCAATGAGCGCGGACAAAAGCGCAATTATTATAAAGACTGCTATATAGAAGGCACGACCGACTTCATCTTCGGAGCCTCCCGCTGCTATTTCGAAAACTGCACCATACATTCCAAAAAGAACAGCTATGTGACCGCTGCCTCAACCCCCAAAGGACAACCTTACGGCTATGTTTTTGTGAATTGCAAACTGACTGCGGACGAAGGAGTCACCAAATGCTATCTCGGCCGTCCTTGGCGTTCCTGGGCAAAAACGGTATTCATAGGCTGTGAACTCGGCGCTCACATACTCCCCGAAGGCTGGCACGATTGGGAAAAGCCGGGAAAACCGGACACTAAGAAAAATTCTTTCTATGCCGAATACCGCAATTACGGGCCCGGGGCCTATGGCAGGAAAGAGCGCGTAAAATGGAGCTATCAACTAAGTGACAAGCAAGCCGCCGAATACGACTTTGCAAGCGTTATGTATGAAGAGGAGGATGGGATAGTCTGGAATCCCTACAATAACAAATAATCAGCGCAAGTGCTCTGCAAGCGCAGGTAGCTTCACTTTAATGGAATCGCGCACTATTTCACAGTTCCTGCGGGCTCCTATTTCCGTGGAATGGGTATTGTCGCGCTTGCCTTCGGGAAATGCCTCAACGGTACCGGGTTCCACCCACAAGAAATATGGTATTGAGGCCTTGTCTCCGGCGGCTCTTATCCAATCGTTTGTGGCGCTTGTCATATCTATTAAAGCTGTGCCTGTCTCTTCTGCGACAGCCTTCATTGCGGCAGGATAATCTCCGTGTACCGTCCCGTCAAAAACTCCATTTACAAATTTGCGGCGAGCCACAGGAGTGAGCAGAACAGGAGTGGCTCCAAGAGAGCGTGCCTCACGTATGAACAAGCGCAGATTATCTTGATAGGCGCCCCATGCAGGCGCATAGCGCTTCGGATCATCCTTCTTTTGGTCGTTGTGCCCGAATTGGATGAAAACATAGTCGCCCGGAATCAAAAATTCCTTTACACTCTCCCATCTGCCTTCATCTATGAAACGCTTGGTACTGCGACCATTGCGCGCATAATTGAATACCACTATTGAAGAATCGAAATATTCTTCGAAATACATACCCCAGCCACGCTCAGGATTGCCTTTGCTCGTATCTTTCGGAGCCATGGTGGAGTCGCCCATAAGATGAATCGCTGTTTTTCCCGGACGTAGTTTGGCGCGGCCGTCAGGATCATACTTGGCTGACCATTCGGCATATTTCTTATACAGAGTTCCGGGAAATTCCGTATACCAGCCGTAGCCGCCTCGACGCTCTTGCTCTATCTCACTGAGATTACGGCGCATTATGCCATCCCGCCCGCAGAAGAAAGGCTTGCACTCCTCGAAATCGTAGAACCTTGCCCACAATGGCTTGGCATCCGTATGGGATATTATATATGAATCTTCACCGGTATGAATATATTTATAACCAATTATTTTATTGGCTTCGAACCAAGCCATACCGCCGTTAACGGCATTTTTTACTCTCTCCGAAGGATTTTTCAATTTCATCAGCAAATCCAGCAGACCGGCGCTTTCGGTAGAGCAATAAGAGGCAAGTTCGAAACTTCTGGCTTTTGTGGGCTTAAGCGTATATTCATCGTGCTGCTGACACCAAACGGTGGCTTGTCCGTCTACGATTATCTGACAATCGAGAATACATTCAAGGCCCTTATCGAAAGCCTTCTTTGCCATGTTTTTCATATTCTTTGTAACAAGGCCTTTTGCATTGAAGGGAGCGCTTCCCTCATAAATGTCCAAGAGCAGATTCATCACATTTTCCATTGCCCTGTCATTGAAAGTTATATGGCGAGCATACTTTACGCGAACCTCCGGCCAAAACTGCGGCCATCCTCCGTTAGGGTATTGTCCTTCAAAAAGATATTGCAGCCCTTTCCGGAAGGCGTCGCGGTAGGATTTATCTTTCGTAGCTGAATAAAGCCTCGCAAGATAATACATCTGCATGGTGGTGGCATTGTTGTCTATTGTGGAATCGTCCCTCCTGGACTTATCCGCCAATACTTTGGCCCGGTCGGCATCCGAAAGCGGTTTTGCCATATCTACATTCTTTGGCCATCCACCGGTATTCCTCTGCCATAGAAGCACTTGGCGGCCTATGCGCCCCGCCTCCGGCGAAGAGAAAAATTCATTATCTTCGCTTTTCAAGGGATTTTGGCCGCCTGCAGGGGCAGGCGCTAAAGCCATAAGGAAAAAAAACAATAAAAATATTTTTTTCATAATTTTGTGCAAACGTTTGCAAAAATACAAAATAATTTATACTTTTGAGCACAATAATTAAACACTTTTAGTTTCACTGCGAAACAAGCTGATAAATTTCAGTATATACGATAGCCAATGAAAAAGCATCCGCTTGCATTATTTGTGGCGCTGTGTCTGCTCCCTCTGTCATGTCAAAAGACAGAAAAACAGGTGGATAGCAATCCCCTTTCACCTACCGGCTTGACAGTGCACCGTTCTACCGAAACCTCCATTTGGTTTCAGTGGGATCCCATGCAAAATGCGGAAAGCTACGATTGGAAACTCCTTCTATCCGGCGAAGAACTTCAAAGCGGGAATGTAACAGTGCGCAATGTCGAGGTAAGCGGCCTCTCTAAAGGAGTAACATATCAGTTTGCGGTGCGCTCGGTCAGAGGAGAATTTGCTTCTCAGTATTGTAGCTTGATAGAAGCCGCTACCACATCGGGTGGCGAAAACCCTGACAATCCGGATAAACCGATCGTCGACTCTCTTACCGGTGATGTATATGCCAAGTTTCTCATCCCCGAAGCCGAAGAGGAAGACGGACTGGCAAGGGCTTTCCCCGGTGCAGAGGGTGGAGGAATGTATACCAGCGGAGGACGCAGGGGCAGCGTTTACCATGTGACATCCCTTGCTGATGACGGCAGCAAAGGCACTCTGCGCTACGCCGTAAAACAAAAAGGGCCGCGAACCATCGTATTTAATGTAGCCGGACGAATCGAACTCAAAAGCACCCTTGAAATTCATAATGGAGACCTCACTATTGCCGGCCAAACCGCTCCCGGCGACGGTATATGTCTGTCGGGATACAGCACTGTAATAAAGCCGGATGCCGAAAATATAATCATACGTTTCATGCGTTTCCGGATGGGCGATGAAAACAAGACCGAAGATGATGCGATTTGGGGGCGTTATGCGCACAATATCATTCTCGACCATTGTTCGATGAGTTGGAGCACTGACGAATGCTCATCCTTCTATGCCAATACCAATTTCACCATGCAATGGTGCATACTCGCGGAGAGCCTTTGCAATTCCATACACGGCAAAGGCGCACACGGCTATGGAGGCATCTGGGGCGGCAAAAATGCCAGCTTCCATCACAATCTGCTGGCCCATCATCAAAACCGCACCCCCCGCTTCGACCATCAATATCTCTATGACGGCAACGGCAAATCCACCGAAATTTATCGAGGCAATGTGGATTACCGTAATTGTGTGAATTACAATTGGGGCTCCGGCAGCGGTTGCTATGGCGGAGAAGGAGGCAACTTCAATATGGTGGGCAATTATTACAAGCCCGGCCCTGCCTCAAGCAAAAGGCCGTATTTTATAGAGGCGGACGGAGGCTACAGCACCACGGTAAACGGCACAAAGAAATATTTTGAATACGATTGGCCCTATCTATATCTTTCGGGCAATTATAACGAGCAATATCCCTCCGGAAGTTCTCAATATCCCGAAGGCATTTATTGGAAAAAAGCTTGGGCGGACTATAGTCTGAGCAATGAGGGACACGTCCTCTCCTCCCCCCTCCCCATCAGCGGAAAAGACGGAAAAGATGTGTACACCACTACACATTCTGCCGATGATGCCTTCGCGCGCGTATGCGCGTACGCGGGCGCATCTTTAAAAAGGGATGCTGTTGACCACAGGGCTGTTGGTGATGCTCAAAGCGGTGGCGCCACATTCACAAGCGGAGGAAACGGCAGTTCCAACGGTATTATCGACACCCAATCGGCAGTAGGCGGATGGCCTGTCTACAGCGCTAGTGATGAAGAACTTGCAAAAGTGACGGACAGCGACGAAGACGGCATTCCCGACTATTATGAAGATTTATTCTCTTTAAATAAGAATGATGCTTCCGACGGCCTCGCCTTTACCTTGGACCCTAAAAAACGCTACAGCAATTTGGAGATGTACTTGCATTGGCTTGTAAAAGAAATAGTGAAAGAACAGAATAATAACGGAACTTATAGTAAACATTAATAATACAACTAAAAACAATTTCCCTATGAGTAAATTCAGCATAAGACTTACCGTCTTGCTTTTGGGACTTTTCTGCGGCCTTTCGCTGCAGGCCCAAGAAGTGCGCGGCACAGTCAAGGACACCAACGGGGAACCTATTCCCGGCGCTTTTGTGCTTGTGGAAGGCACTACAAACGGCACCTCCACCGGATTGGATGGAAGCTATTCCATCAAGGTGGGTGATGCACAAAGCGCAGTTCTCCAATTTTCCCTTATCGGGATGCAGACTCTCTCCGAGCCCGTCCGAAACCGCGCGGTTGTGGATGTTATTCTCGAAGAAGAAACCACAATGCTTGACGAAACCGTAGTAGTAGGCTACGCCACAGTAAAAAGACGCGACCTTCTCGGCTCCGTATCAAGCGTTAACGCCGACAAGCTTACCGAACAACCGGTAACCACCGTAAGCCAAGCGCTTGCAGGAAAAATGGCCGGCGTATCGGTAATCACCACCGAGGGAGACCCCGATGCAGATATTAAGGTGCGTGTGCGCGGAGGCGGTTCCATAACCCAGGACAGCTCGCCTCTGTATATAGTGGACGGCTTCCCCGTAGAGAGCATCAACGACATCTCCGCCTCTGAAATACAGAGCATAGACGTACTCAAAGACGCATTCTCTACTGCAATCTACGGTAGCCGCGGCGCCAACGGCGTAGTTATCGTTACCACCAAGAGCGCAGCCCGCGGCGCCAAGACAAGCGTTAGTTTCAACACCTATTACGGTTTGAAGCAGATGGCTTCCCGCGATGCCATAGTACCTATGGACAGCGAGAATTTCACAAAATTCCAATATGAGTTGGGCATGCTCCGTGACAATCTCAGCGATGTTTACAATGCCTACTTCGGAGCTTTCGGTGACATCGACCAGTTTATAGGGCTCCCCACCAATGACTATATCGGTGCCATCTTCGGAAACACGGGAAAGACTTTCAGCACGGACGTATCTATCAGCGGCCGCACCGATGAGTTCAATTGGACTTTAGGATATGCTTACCTTGATGATGATGCCATAATGCTGGGCTCGAGTTATAATCGTAACAACCTCAATTTCAAAGGACAATTCAAGCCTTGGAAAAGGACTTTAGTGGATGTGAATGTGCGCTACTCCCGTACAGAGGTCAGGGGCGCAGGAGCCAACTCTCTGAAAGACCAGTCAGGCAGCACCTCCGGCAACGGACGCCTTAAGCATGCCGTTATATATCAACCCATTCCCGTACAGGCGAATCTGGCCGGTATTGACGAAGAAGAAAATTACGGTGACGCCGTAAATCCGCTGCTTGCAGTAAGCGACAACGACACCAGAAAACTTCGCGACACATGGAATGCCAATGCGGCCTTCTCCTGGAAGCCTAATGACAGGCTCACTTTGAAAACCGAAGCCGGCATGCAGACTTTCAGCGAAACCACCGACAGATTCTATGGAATGAGTACCTATCTGGTGTATAATTTCGGTGGATTGGGCCCTATTGCCAAATATCAGAATGACATACGCACAAGGTATCGCAACACAAATACCCTGAGTTATGATATGTCCGGATTATTCGGGAATGACGCTCATACCATGAATGTGCTTCTTGGAGAAGAAATGACAATCACCAGAAGCAATCAGGTGCGCATGCAGTCAAACGACCTCCCCTCCTTCTATGATGCCGAAATGGCATGGAACTTCATGAGTTCGGGCAATCCTACTGCAGTCGTCAATTATTATAATCCCAACGACAATATGCTCTCCTTCTTCGGAAGGTTGAACTACGACTATAAGAGCCGCTACTC
>JAAZIW010000207.1 GCA_012800665.1 Rikenellaceae bacterium | reverse complement strand
CGGATTCGGAGATTCCACAGGCGATTTAGTCTATGCAACGACAGAGGATTTTAAGAATGACGCGCTTGCAGGGATTGAACTGCTTCGTGAACGTTTCTGCCATGTAGGTGTTTTAGGGCATAGCGAGGGAGGCACCATAGGTCTGATGCTGGCAGCAGAAAAGAAGGTTGATTTTGTAGTGAGCCTTGCCGGAGCCGTAGTGTCGGGAAAGCAAATTCTACTTGAACAAAACCGCTGGGCATTATTGCAAGCAGGATATTCCGAAGATATAACTAAGAATTATTGTAGAGTATTGGAAGGTCTTTTCGATGATATAGAAACTGGCATAACTCCAAAATTAAACGTACAAGACCTGCCACCCGAACTCGAAAACAACCTGAAATCTGTTTGGACGCAGGCTAATACGCCTTATATGCGATATTTTCTTTCGATGGATATATCTTCGAGCTTGGCCGATATAACATGCCCCGTGCTTGCCTTGAATGGAACCAAAGACCGCCAGGTGGATTGCGAAGAAAATCTTGGCGCTTTGCGTGAAGGCCTTGCCGGAGCAAAGCGGATTGTTCCTGTAAAAGGAGTAAATCATTTATTCCAGCATTGCGATACCGGCGACGTTTCGGAGTATAAGGAGATTGAAGAAACCATCGCTCCTGAAGTACTCGAAACGATAGTGGCTTGGCTTAAAGAATTATACACCGGCTCATAGAAAATTCTCAGTTGTTCGGCATTATAGGCCTTGCAGGCGTTTACCGCCAATGAAGTGCTTTGGGGCAATGTCTTATAAAGCAACATCCCTCCACCCATAAAGGTCGAAAGATAGAGGCCGGATGAAAAGGCGCCTACACCCAAAGCTATTATTGCTCCCTCTGTAAAGAAATATCTTGCAGCATTCGCCCAATCAGCCGAATAGGCATTCCCCACCCCCGGCAAAACGCTTAAAATCATTGCCCAATCTTCACTCTTTTGAGCCGCTTTATGAGTGGAAAGATATTCGCTTATCGCATTACTGTCATCTTCCCGGAGAGTTTCGGTGACTATAGCTTCATCCAACAAGGCGGCAAAATCCGAAAACAGACCTGCCGAATAGGCATATTGTAATTTCTTATATGTGAGCTCGCTTCTCTGCAAAGAGGACAAACTGAAAAGAGGAATTCGACATATGGTATTATATGCCCGCTCATTTTCGCCTGCATCTGAAAGAATCTCTGCCTTTTCTATCAAAAGGGCGTTTTTTTCCACCCTCGAATCGGTATTCCAAACATCCAGCTCGCACATTGCTGCCTTTAGAACTGCATCAATGCCGACATCAGCACTGCTGTTAATGGCGCTACCCATACAGCCGCCTGCACCACTACCAGCCCAAGCGCCTAAACCGCCATTTGCATTCGCGCTCTCTTGCCCCCTACTTGGGAAGCTCGTGAAGAGGAATGCGAATATTGAACAAAAGAGTAGTTTTTTCAGCATCTGATATTGTGTTTTGGATTATCGATACACTCAGGTAACTGCCATATATGTTGCCTATATAGAATAGGCCGAAGATGGATGCGAGCGAGATGCTGCGCCAGTCCCTGATTCCCAATTTGACAATGCTTTCGGCCGTCATAGCGCCAAGCGCTCCGACAATCAGCATGGTGGAAACCCCGCTGCTTAGGTCGCCGGCATAGATTTTTCCGGCTCCCGGGATTACGGCCGACATTGTCGCAGCAAGCAAAGGACTACGATTTTTGTATTTAAGCGGTATTTCCGGTTCTGATGAATAAATATCAAGGAATAATTGCGCCTTGTCGTAAAGGGAGGTCTCGCCGGCCGAAGTGTTAGAACTGTTATTGAAAGATCCGATAAGATCCGTACTGACAAAATGACCGGAATTGCTTTTCTCGCCGGCCGGACTTATTGTAGAAAAACAATCATATGCCCTTGCAAAATCCTTCACCTCATAGCTCACAAGCCCCCTTAAATATTGAAGAGTGTCCGATGGGGCATAAAAATTACGGGCGAAAAGCAAAGCGGCGGCATCTTCCAGCATATTGTTATTGATGGCGTAAGAGAGGAATGAAATGTCAGTTGAAACAGGGCGTAGCTGCGTTTGAAAGGCATCATAGCTCTTGATTTCTAGCGCTGGCCGATAAAGTCCTTGAGTTTTTTCGCGAAGCCGATAGATTTCACCGCCTTGAGCTATGACGGAAGAGTTCATCAACTTGTCCGCCCAAGAGAAAGGCCCGCGCACCTTCGGCCAGGCCAGGGAGGGGAGAGGAGAGGCGGTGTTAGCAGAATAAGAAGATTGAGCCGAGGAGGCTGAAGCGGTAGAAGAGCTGAAGGAGGAGGAGGGTGAAGAAGAGAAGGCCGTGCTTGAGGAAGAGCTGAAGGAGGAGGAGGAAGAAGAGGATGAAAGATTAGTCTGAGAAAAAGCCGCAAAGGGATTAGCCAAGACGAGAGTCAAGGCCAACACAAGTCTTGTGGCGCGGCACTTCATTATCTCTGTTTTGAAAAAGATTTGTCCTTCTCTTTAAGATCCACTATTTTAGCTTCGGAAGGAATATGGAAATTGAACATTTCGTCGGGAGTGTCCACTAATAGGTCGCGATAGAGGTCGAGCCGTACGGTAGAATCGTTCTTTTCGAAGAGATAGGATATTTCCGTAACCCTTAAGGGAAATACAAAATCCTTTGCAGAAGTATAATTTGACAAATATGTCTTTGTAATTATTTTGTCTTTTTTATCGTGATAGGCGCAATAAACAGGCAGATAGTTTTCATCCAAAACAAGTTCCACCCAAGCACATTTGCCGCCTTTCACCTTAGGCTCATAGCGTTTTACAATAAACTTTCCATCTTTTGAAGTACTTTTAAGCACAAATCCGAAGCGAGCCATGCCCAAATCTTCACCGCTGCCGCTTGCAAAAAGGAACAGCAGTTCATCCTCCGCCTTGAAAAACTCCGGATTCAAAGAGCTCGCCTCTTTTGTGGCCGGATGATAAATGGAGGTAAAGCCGAAAGGAGATGTAGTGGAATAATATTGCTGCGAGGCAGATGTAGTATAACGGATATTCAGATTGCCGTCTTTGCGATAATAGATGTCTTTGTTTACAATCGTCATTTTCCCTTTATGGACTGTCTTGGACTCCACACTGACGCTGAATAGTCTTTGGGCAGACGCTGCGCAAGCGAAACAACACAGCGTAAAAAGGAAAATTAAAGGGCGACCAAAGCTGATCGCCCTAAGATTAAACAGTTTCATACATTAGAGCCACATTATAAATGCAGGATTGTCAATATACGAAGCCGTTCCGTTTATCATATCTATCAGTATCATAAACCAGTCTACAACCGGTACAATACCGAAGATACCGCCAAATGTCAAGAAATACCAAAGGCAATTTATTGGCTTGGTACCAAGAATAAGCCTGTGAATGCCTATTGTTCCGAGACCTGTGGTATCGATTATAAAGGCTACAATGTTCCTGGTTTGCTCGTCCATTTGACCCACAGCGGCAGGAGCTGCTGCAGTCGGAACTGTCACTTGAGCCTCAGAAAACAGAGCGTCAATAGAGGCATCATCGACAGAATAAGAGTTAGCGCTTGCGGCAAACGAAAATGCTGCAAGAGTGAATAGAATAACAAAAATCTTTTTCATAAATAAATGAATTTGGTTTGGTTTTTATTTATAAATACAAAAATATAAAAAATCCGTCAATTCAGAAAATCAAAGCAAGATGTTAATTGGGATTTTTTCTCTCAAGGCCCCATTGCTGCATCTGCTTTGTTTGTCGTCCCATTCCGCCCCGCCGCCCCGCTCTGCCTTCTCCACCTCTTTTTCTTTACCGCCCCGCTCTGTATCACTTCCGTCGCCTTACTCCTCCTTTGCCTCCATCTCCTCCACCCTCTCTGCTCTGCCTTCTCCACCTCTTTTTCTTTACCGCCCCGCTCTGTATCACTTCCGTCGCCTTACTGCTCCTTTGGCTCCATCTCCTCCACCCTCTCTGCTCTGCCTTCTCCACCTCTTTTTCTTTACCGCCCCGCTCTGTATCACTTCCGTCGCCTTACTGCACGTGGTCAAGCAAAAAAGGCCTAAAACGTTTGACCATGAAGCGGAAAGTGGGCGAAAAGGTAGCGGAACAGTAGTGGAAGGAGGCGGAAGACCTCATGGTATGACAAAAAGGGCCGAAAGTGTCGTAGCCCTGCCAT
>JAAZIW010000206.1 GCA_012800665.1 Rikenellaceae bacterium | reverse complement strand
GAAGAATAATTTTTTTATAAAGAAATCTTAATTTATACCTTAACGGGCGTAAAAATCGAAAGATTTTATGTAAGTTTGTGGAGATTAATATTTAGATTTATGTCACTTAATAAAGTAATGCTTATCGGTAACGTTGGAAGAGACCCTGAAGTACGTTACATTGATGGAGCCGGCACAAGCGCCGGCACAAAAGTCGCCACTTTTTCCCTGGCCACTACTGAAAGATACCGCGACCGCAGCGGTGAATTACGCGAAAACACCGAATGGCACGATATAGTGGCCTGGCGCCAAGCTGCAGACATTGTAGAAAAATTTGTACGTAAAGGCACTCAACTCTATATAGAAGGGCGATTACGCACCCGCTCCTTCGTAGGACAGGATGGTGTGAAGAAATATACCACCGAAATCACCGTGGATAATCTGCAGATGCTCGGCCGACGTTCCGATAATGAGGAGCAAGGGGCAGCACAAGGCGGACAGCAAGGGGGATATCAGCGCCAACGTGTACAGCAAGGCTCCGGAAGTCGTACGGCAGCTG
Source organism: Rikenellaceae bacterium (assembly GCA_012800665.1). Classification (GTDB taxonomy): domain Bacteria; phylum Bacteroidota; class Bacteroidia; order Bacteroidales; family UBA932; genus Cryptobacteroides. The sequence continues at coordinate 1,576 of JAAZIW010000206.1, read as the reverse complement.
AGCCTGCACCCGTGCAGGAAGATCTTCCTGGCGACTCTCAGGATCTTCCTGATTCCTCAGTCAGTGATGACCTCCCGTTTTAGAACAATCCTACGAAAAGCCGATATTCTAACCAATATCTGACAATCTTACAAAAAGTCGGCGTTCCGACAACGACCTCCTGCTCCAACAATCAGGACTTGGTACGCGTACCCGAAGGGCTGTCCAAAGCCAGTTCGGGATGTGCTCGTGAGGAGCGAAGCAAGAGAAAGGCGAGGACAAGCGCGACCACGCACACGGCAATAAACATGATTTCCGCACTGAGCGGAGTATAGTCTTGCAAGAGTTTGCCTGCTATGCGCTTGAATGCCCAAAGCCCTAAATTCTGCACCCAATAAATAAGAGCGAAGGCCGTGCCCAACATCTTTTCGGGGATTACCTTCGGTACGCTCGGCCACATTGCCGCCGGCACAAGCGAATAGCTGAAGCCAAGCAATATCATGCTTACATACCCCCATATAGGCTTCCCGGATGGGGCGAATCCTATCAGCAGATGAGCTGCAAAAGCTAAGAAGGCCCCTATCAGCATCCATCTGGTGCCCTGTCCCTTTTTATCTACCATAAAGCCGAAAAGCGGTGCAAACACCACGGTGGAAAACGGCAGAATAGTAGCCATCAGTCCGACAGTCTGAGAGGAAACTCCGAAACGCGGCACGAGAATGGCGCCGGCGAACTTTTTAAAAGCTATCACACTGCTGTAAAAAAATACGCAGAGCAAAGCAATCAGCCACCAGTTCTTATTGCTTATCACTTTCAGCACATCGCTGAAGCGGAATTTATCTTCTTCTGCGGTATCCCTCTTATCCATAAGACCGCGATTTTTGTCGAAGCGCGCATCCATTGCCACAAAGACAGCCCAAAAAACAGCTCCCACAATCAGCAGGACCATTCCAAGCATGGCAGGTCGCGCAGTCTCCCTAAGGGTATATATTCCGGCCTTCTCTCCAATCAAAAGAGGAGAAATTATAAATGCCGCAGCGGTGCCCAGACGGGCTATAGATAATTGCAAGCCCATGGCGAAGGCCATATTCCCCTCTTTGAACCATTTGGCAATTGAGCGCGTCACTGCAACTCCGGCAATCTCTGAGCCCAAGCCGAAAATCATACATCCCACCCAGGCAATCTTCAGAGACTCTGCGGGAGGAAGACCGGAACTTATGGCCCAGGTGGAAATCCCCGCCCCCAATACCATCAGTCCGACAAAAATGGAGCCTGTAATACGCACGCCCCATTTGTCTAAAAGCATTCCGCAGATTATCAAACCTCCGAAAATGCAGAGTATGGAATAGCCGGATGTGTATTTGCCATATTCCTCCTGCCCCCAGCCCAATTCAAGCATGGAAGGGTCGTTGAAGATGTTCGACACGGTGCTGAACATGTCGTCGAAGAAATACGAGCCGAACATCGGAACAACCAACAGCGCCAAGGCTATCCATGCCAAAGCGCTGCTTTTGAATATGGCTTTGCGGCCCATTTAATCCTTTACGATATTCGGCATTTCGAGGCCGAGATTCTTTTTGGAGTCGAGGGCTTTAAG
>JAAZIW010000205.1 GCA_012800665.1 Rikenellaceae bacterium | reverse complement strand
TCCCCTTAACGGCAAAAAGTTCATTCAGGGCATCTTAAGTAATTAAGGTTTTCTATTATATAATCGGGGCTTTCGACCACATCGGAGAAGCGGCGTTTTGCCACCACATCTATGTCTTTGAGCAGGATGTCGTTGCAACGGCTAATAGGCATATCGGGACGCTCGGAACGGGAATAAAACTGAGTCCAAGGCTTTGCCACCACAAAGTTGCGGCAGGTACCGCGGATACCCTCAACCGTAACAAATTCGTAGTGCTGCGGAGTATCGGGACGGAGTTTGAGCCACAACACCCGTTGCACATCCTCTACGGTACAATTACGCATGATTATATTCCTGTTGTAAAGTGATTCGCTGCCGAGAGTGAGGCATCCGTGCGTACGGCGGAACCGGCAATTCTGCACCAGCACATTGTAATTGGGGCCATTCACAGCCATAGTATCAGCCCAGGTTCCCTTGCCACCCTTAAGCACAACGCCGTCATCATTAACCGACATATAACATCTGTCCACCAATACATCGTGACAATAGTCTATATCAATGGCATCGGAACTAGGAGCTTTTACGTTTTCGGTCGGAGCAACAATAGTGCAACCGAGATAGCGGACATGATCGCATTTGTAGAGATGATTGGTCCAGAAGCCGCTGTTCCGCAGGATTACATCCTGTACCGTAACCCCTGAAGAGTTGCTTATAAAAACCAACCGGGGTCTATGTACCTCAAGATTGGTGATTTTCGGATTGGCCTTGCGGCGGTCCCAAAACTCCTGCCAAAAATCCTTGCCGTTGCCATCTATCGCCCCAGGGCCGCAAATGGTAAAGCCATCCACGCCATCAGCATTCACAAGGGCGGCAAAATAGTCCAGACTCTGCCCCTCCATGCGTGAGGGGCCGAAAACATAGTCATCTATTTCGGGAGAGCCCTTGAGTACGGCGCCTTCTTCCAAAAGCAAATGTGTGCCGGGGCGGAAGAAGAGAGAGCCGCTCATGAATACTCCTTTCGGCACCACCACCACTCCTCCGGAGCGGGCCGCTCTGTCTATAACTTTTTGAATACGGCGTGTCTGTACCTTTGTGCTGTCGCGGCAAACCCCATATCTTGTAAGGACATAGCGGCGCTTGCCCTCAAGAGAAACACGGGAGGTATCAGTCAGGAACGCCGGCATTGGGGTACCATCCGGCAGAAACTCCTGCGAAGGCATTGAAGTACGTTCCTGCGACAGGGGTGTGCTATCTTGGGAAGAAATGGGGATGCTATCTTGCGAAGGGATGGAAGCACCATTGGACAGAAGCTCCTGCGGAGGCAGGAAAGAAAACAAGCAGAATATAAAAAGCAGAAGAATCTTCATTGGAAAGCTGTCGGCAGGATTTATTATCTACGAAAATAGCAAATAATCGGCTCTCGAACAAAATTATTTGTCAGAGAGCCGAAAATTTACATAACACACAAACTATGATTAGAACTTGAAACGATATTTGCCCGGAGCGAGCTCACGAACTTCCCGGCCGGAGCCGTCAGCAGACGGTATAAGGGCGGTAGCGGGCACAGGCACCTCAACTTTCCAAATTATCTTCTTGCCCCGACGCTTCCAATTGCTTACAATACGGCCGTGCTCACTATCGTATGAGCATTTCACCCAATCAAGTCCCGGAACGGGATAAGGCTTCAACTCGACTTTCGCGAAGCCGGGTTCAGCAGGCCTTATTCCTCCCAAATACTCATATTCCCAAATAAGCAGGTCGCCTATCATCATGACATGATTCATGCTGTTCATATCGGGTGCGGCAGTATTTCCGTTCCAAAGCTCCCAAATGGTGGTAGCTCCCTGAGTCGCCATATAACCCCAAGAGGGATAAGTGTCGTTCGATGCTATTGTGAATGCCAGGTCGGGACGGCCGTAATCGGAGAGCACGCGCATAAGAACCATAATGCCAACCAAGCCGCAGTTCACATGATCGCCGCTGCGCTCCACCAAATTGGCGAACACCCTTGGCACCTCCGCCTCCGGCACCAAACCGAAATGAAGAGACAAGGCGTTGGCCGTCACAGTGTTGTTGGAGTAGAAGCCTTCATCGGCGTTAAAATAGCGGTCGTTGTAGGCAAGTTTTGCAGAATCCCTGCGCTCCTCGAAACGAGCGATGTCTTCGGGATGTCCTGAAAGAGCTGCAAATTTTTCCATAATTCCCGCCAAATAATAATAGAAGGAAGTACCGATTAAAGTTTTTGAGGTCTTGCGCTCAGGGTCTTTCGAATGGATGAGTTCGAGAGACTCCGGCGGAACGCACCAATCTCCGTAAACATCTTTCCTAAGCAATCCTTCATCGCTGTACTTTTCCCACATATAATCCATCCATTTTGCCATCGCGGGATAATGGTCAAGAATCGGCTGCACATCTCCATACTGGCGATAGAGCATATCGGCAATGGTGATGAAGGCGCCGGGCCAGGTCATATTGTCCCTGTTATACATCTTCCAGAATGGCGGAGCCACAACGGGAAGTTCGCCCTCCGGAGTCTGAGAATCCTCTATGTCGTGCAGCCATTTGGTATATAAAAGCCGATTATTGAATAGATAGCCCTCGCCATAACAGTTCATTGTACGGTCGCCGAGCCATCCCTGGCGTTCATCGCGCTGAGGACAATCGGTGGGCATGCCTCGGTAATTTCCCCTGATGCCCCAAAAACAATTGCTGTAAACGCTGTTCAGAACAGGATTGGATGTTTCGAAACTGCCTGTGGTGGCCATGCGGTCATACATCACCTGCCCCTCGAAATCTCTTTTACAAGGGCGGCGCTTCCAACCGCTGAGTTCGACATAGCGGAAACCATGATAGGTGAAATCGGGATGCCAGGTCACACGCCGAGCCTTGCCGGCCACATATATATCCTCCACCTTTGCAGTACGGAGATTCTCGGTATACAGGGCTCCTGCAGAATCAAGCCTTTCGGCAAAACGCAATTTAAGAGTATCGCCCTCCTTCAAACCGCGGGCTTTGAATTGCAGGCGTCCCACCATATTCACGCCCATATCCAAAATATATTTGTCGCCCATTTTCTTTATCGATTTCGGGCGGAGTATATCCTGAACGGCAATATCGGGATTTAGTTGCGGCATGAGAGTTCCGCGAGGACCTTCTACGGCCTCCGCCTGCCGCCACGAAGAATCGTCATATTGTGCAAAAGTCCAGCGACCCAAATCTTTACGGGCATCGAAAACCTCTCCGTCATACTCGTTGTTGGCACATATGGGGCCGTCTGTGGAGAGTTTCCATGATGTATCGCTGCAAACAAGTTCCCTGCTTCCATCGGCATACGTCAATTCCAACTGACATATCAGACAGGGAAGGCCGTAAAACCAGGTTTGTTTGTCTATGCGGGGTGCGGCATAGCGGCCGTTGCCAAGACTGACAGCAATGGCATTGGGGCCCGGAGACAGTAATTTGGCAACCTCGAAACTATTGAAATATACGGTCTTTTCGTAATGCGAAACGTTAGGGGCAAGTTCATTGCCGGCTCCCAGCTCACGGCCGTTGAGCCATGCCTTGTAAAGCCCGAGACCGCTAATGTGCAATTCAGCGGCAACAATCCCCGGGCGGAGTTCGAACTCTTTACGAAGATATCTGGCAGGAAGAACAGGAAAGCGCGAAAGGTCGTCTTGCGGAGCCTCCCCGCCAATCCACTCGGCCTCCCATGAAACCTCACGGGGAGCATAATCCGTTTCTTGAGCATAAAGAGAAGATAGAGTAAGGCAGAAAAAAATCGTGATTGTGCTTAGAAAACGCATATGAAAATTTTTATGGTGGATATTATTATAATTTATGGCGGCCTTGCTTTTCCAGCCAATTTATCAGCATTTCGGGACGGTCTGTCTGAATGGCGGAAACACCAAAGTCGAGATATTTTTGATATACCTCGCCGGGGTCATCCAATTCAAACGCGGCATCATCGTCATTGCCGGGGCCTCCGCATAGCGAAGACCAAATGGTATTAACCCATATCTTGGAGCCGCTGCCGAGGATTGCTCTGCGCATGGTCTCGAAAGCATCATCCTCCTCATTCTGCCAGCATAGTTCACACACAGGTGGAAAACCGCCTGACTCGGAATAAAGCTCGAACAGGAGCCTCCCCCGCGCTTTCTGTGCATCTATAACCGGCATATATATGAGCTTGGGGCCGCCGATTGCCAGCACGGAGTCCACGGCAGAGGGAGTCATTTTGCTCTTTATGACAATATGGCCTGTCATATCCAGCTCCTTTGCCAGCTCCAGCACCTGAGGATAATAGTCAAAGCCCTTGTCGATGTTAACGCAGACGCGACCCTTGCAGCAAAGCAGAGCCTGACGCAAGGTGGGCATGCGGATGCTGTCTGTGGCTATGCCGTGCCCCCTGTTGAGGCGCAGCTGCAGAATCTCCTCATAGGTGAGGTCGCAAACCTTTGCAGACTTGTCCTTGGGATATACTTTGCGAAAGTCGGTGCAACGCTTGACATCGGGGTCGTGGCTAAGGACAAGTATGCTGTCCTTGGTGAGATGAATATCCAATTCCACTATATCCACACCCATCTTTATGACGGATTCGATGGCGGGAATTGAATTTTCGGGATAATTGCGCCAGTCTCCGCGATGGCTTGCAACCGCCACATACTTTGATGCAGGATTAAGAAAATGCGCTGCGATTGCATCAGCCCTGCTCTGCTTCGGAGCTTGAGAGGAGCAGGAAGAGAACAAGCATAAGCAGGCCGCTAAGGCAAGCGCAGAGAGTATAACTCTTTTAAGTTTTATCATATTTTTATAATCTCATCATACACTCCGGCTCTTTTGGCAAGGTCGAAGAGATTGATGCGATAGCGCATAAGCTGTACAAAAGGGAACATGGCAATGATGTCATCTTTCGTGCAACCTATATCTTCGGGTTTGACAGGAGCCCCAACTATTCTGAACTTCTCCTGCATATCATCGAAAGTATAGAGCTGGTCCATGAGCTTTTTACGGAAGTCGGGCCATTGGGCTTTGAGCTTCATTAATTCTTGATGCACCTTCTCCGCCGGCTCGTATTTTTTGGTGATTTCACGATAGCCGAGTTCGGGAACGGGAAAATCCTTGAAAATATCCAAGGCGCGTTTTTGCTCGCTTTCGAGGGACGGCCAGGCGGCAGTGCATTTATCAACATCTATCCGGGTGAGGTCGAGCTTGAAGAAGTTCTCGAACACCTTGCACATGGTTAGTGTGCCTATGGCCACCTGAAAACCATGGGAAACGTATTTGCCGTTGAATTTATGGTGAGTCATATCCAAGATATGGCTGAAAAGATGGTCGGAGGCGGATGCGGGCCTGCTGCTGCGAGCTGTCTGCATTCCGAAACCGCTGAGCGCAAGGCCATCGAAAACAGCGCCGATGGCTTCAGGGTCACCTGCCGCAACAGCTTCGGCATTTGCCAAGATGTCATCTATGCAATCCTGCAAGGGATGCCAGGCATCAGAAATTATAGGTTCGGTGCCGATAAAATCGGCAATCATCCATTCAGCGCCTGCGGGAATTTTTGCCGCAAGGTCGGCGTATCCGGCAGCGGTCAACTCTTTAGGTGCAGAGCAAAGCACATCGGCATCGGCCAAGCATGCCACCGGCGCAGGACATTCAAAAGTCTGCTTGGCGCCCTTGAATGTTATTGAAGCCCCGAAAGAGGTATAGCCATCAACCGATGCGGCGGTAGCAACAGAGAGATAAGATTGTTTATGGTGTGCGGAAGATAATTTACAAAGGTCATTTATGGTACCGGAACCTACCGATACCGCCACTCCGCCTCCATCGAGCACTTTATCTATCATCTCCACATATTTCCATTCGGCATGGAACTCGCGAGCGGGAATCAAGAATTTCTGCGGTTTCATACCCGCTTCCGACAGCAGGGCGAACACACGCTCGCCAGCGGCTTTCCAAGTGTTGCAATCTGCTATCACAACGGGGACACGCCCCGGGAAATAGCGGCTGAACACTTCAGGAACCTTATCAAGCACCTCCCGCCCCGATTCGAAATATTTTGTATCAGTAGCTGACGAAAGAGCTGTTTTAACTCTATCTTTTATAGTGATTTTTATATAATCTGTTTCTTTTCTATTGGTCTAGGTTCAATGAATACAAATATAACATTTTTTTTAATCCGCTCCTATCGTTTTCGAAAAAACAAACAAAAAAGAAAC
>JAAZIW010000204.1 GCA_012800665.1 Rikenellaceae bacterium | reverse complement strand
AAATCAGCGGCGATTACATAGGCCTCAATATGCAGGACTACTTAGTGGCGGCCAAAACCCTCAAAGCCAAGCCTTATGTTACTAAAATGGCTTGCTGCGGCGCCTCCTACGGCGGTTATAGCGCTTATTATCTGATGGGTATTCATGGAGATGTGTTCGATTGCTTCATTTCGCATGCGGGTATCTTCGATGAGGCCGGTCTCTGGTTTACCACCGAGGAGATGTTCTTCCCCAATTTCGACAACGGCGGATTGCAGATTGCAGAATTTGCTAACGACCTGACCATAGGTAAGCACATGGGAAAAACCGGCGAAAACGCATGGGGAGGCATTGCACAGGCAGGAGCTCCCTACAGCAAGGCTCCCAAGGCGGTGCGCCATTATACCAACTCGCCCAAAGACCTTATCGAAAACTGGCATACCCCCATTCTTTGCATCCACGGCGAATTGGACTACCGCATCCCCTACACTCAGGGCATGGCTGCATTCAACGCCGCACAAATGATGGGCGTGCCGAGCAGGCTGATTATCTTCCCTGAAGAAACCCATTGGGTGCTCCAGCCGCAAAACGCCCTCTATTGGCACCGCAACTACTACGACTGGCTCGACAAATGGTGTAAATAACATTTACACTGAGCCGCGCAGACTGCAAAAATTATTATCGCTGGTTTTGGTTGACTATCGCTTGGCTATTGAGGTCAGACGAAAAGAGCCGAAAACGCTTAACCCTGGCTTTAGTTGTCTTTCATGATAAAGTAAAAAAGGCCTTAAGTGCGTTTCCCCTACGGTTTTTTTGGCGGGGGTACGACGGAAAGGGCCAAAAATGCTTAACCATGAAGCAGAAATGAGAGCTGCGAAGGCTTGGGGAGTCGGGGCTTGAGCAAAAACCGACAAAAATGCTTAACTATGGTTCGGCCAAAAGTTTGAGGCTGCCAATCTCCCGTCCGTGTTAAGGGGAAAACCAGCCTCTCAAGGGCATCTGCTGATCTCCCGTCCGTTCCAACATATTGCGGCTCGAGAAAAGACCCCAAAACCAGTCCCATCTGCAATCCGCAAATCGAGCGTAAAATGGAAAGTGCTGATAATGAGGCAGATCATCAAACAAGGTCAGCCAAATTGTCGGGTGTTCTTTCATGATTTCGCTGATAGTCAGAGAGTTACATTTTACGCTCGATTCTTTGCTTTACAATTGACTGCAACGTTCGCCTGTGCTAAACGGCGGAAAGCTTTGAGGAGAGGTGGTAAGGCGCAGCCGTGACGAAGCCACCTGTGCTCAACGAAAGAGGGCTTTGAGGAGAGGTGGTAAGGCGCAGCCGTGACGAAGCCACCTGTGCTCAACGAAAGAGGGCTTTGAGGAGCAGCGATAAGGCGAGCAGCCGTGACGAAGCCGCCTGTGCTCAACGAAAGAGGGCTTTGAGGAGCAGCGATAAGGCGAGCAGCCGTGACGAAGCCGCCCTCTGAGTTGAGTATGGGCGACTAGGTGGTGTAGTGGAAAGGAGAGGCCGAGCAGGGTGGCAGGAGTGCTAACTCGACTACTGCAAAGAAAGGAGGGAAAGGCGTGAGCCGTGCAGTTCGCTGAGACCTGAGGCGTCCAAGATAAGCGGGGCGTTTTGGGGAGTGACTCCCCCGCCGGCCATTATGATGGGGCCGCGGGAGGTGGCAGGGCTGGCGGGAAGGCCGAAGGCGGAAGGGCTGGCGGGAAGGCCGAAGGCGGAAGGGCTGGCGGGAAGGCAGAAGGCGGAAGGGCTGGCGCCGGGAGAATGGGCTGCCGCCCATTCTTCCGCAAAACGCCTCATTGCGCCAAGCACCACGCGTCCCGCATAGGCATCAGGGGCGCCTCCGGAACTTAAAATCCGCTCAACTCCCAAGTCGAAAACATCTTCCAGCACCTCTTTGATAGCTCCCAACACCGCTGGAGAAAGTTCTTCGGGCGATTGAAGATTTTTAGGGTCAGGAGCGAGTGAAAGGGTGCTACAGGGGTCCATATGTTGTGGGGATTCAGGAGATTGAGGAATTCCGGCATCAGGAGCGGATGAATAGATGCTACAGGGACCAATATGTTGTGTGGATTCGGGTGATTGAGGAATTTCGGCATCAGGAGCGAGTGAATGGATACTGCATGGACCAATATGTTGTGAAGATTCCGGCGATTGAAGAGTTTCAGTGACAGGCACAAGTGAAAGAGCATTGGCTATGGCTTCATCAATGGCTCTGTGAAAAGTAATCTCAAGTCCATAAGAACGAGCTAAATAGATAAATTCATGGCAAAGAGGAACATCTATCTTTCCTTCCGGAGTAAGCGCCCCTATCACCACTCCGTTAACGCCTGCGCCGCCGCAATAGGCGATTTCGCGCAGCATTTTTTCAATTTCTGCTTCGTTATATACGAAATCTCCGCCTCGAGGCCTTACAAGCACATTTACGGCTGTCCCTAACTTCGCCGCCACATCTATCTCGGAATAAGGCGGAGTAATGCCGCCGATAGAAAGGTCGGAGCAAAGTTCTATACGCTTCACTCCCGCCTCAACGGCCTTTTTCGCGGCCTCTATGCCATCGCAGCAAATTTCTATTATCATCTCTCTAAAGTATTCTATTCAATTGTTAGCAAATTCAGAATCCTCGCCGCCTATTTAAACTTATCTTGTAAACCAATCCTCCACTTATATTGCGAGTTTTTTGCAGGAGATATAAGAGATGTTCTTAATGAGGATTTCATCAGTGAGCTATATTTATTCAAAAATAACAAGTTCTTGACGTGTCAATCTTGTAAGCTTATCCTATCACCTAAATTATATATCTCAATAGAATTATATTCATTCTTTAATAGGACGAAGTTTTGCGTATTTCAAGAGCAGTCGCTTTTCTCCGTATTCATCGAAATCCACAGTGGCTTTCATGTCCGGAAATTTACCGATAATCGATAAAATCGTACCGGCTCCGAAACGATTGTGCTCTATCCTTTGACCTTCATGAAGCTCTGTCATGGGTACCGGAACAAAGTTGCTGTCGATTATCGGCGGCTTTGGATTGGGCCTTACAACTCCAGCAGAGGAAGGAGAAGGAGAAGGAGAAGGAGAAGGAGAAGGAGAAGTGGAGGTGGAGGAATGAGAGCTTGCGCCGGAAGCACCGCGAGAGCTGCTGCGAGAGCCGGAATAGCCACCGCGAGAGCCGCTACCCGAACTGAAGCCTGAACCGGAATAACCTCCGCGAGAGCTACCGCCAGCCCCACCGCCTGAACCAAAACCACCTCGCGAGCCGAAGCCTCCCAGGCTGAATGGCTCGTCATCAGAAAGAGGATTCTCCACAAAAGCGGGATTGATTTCGCGAACGAAACGGCTTGGGGGATTGCTCTTGTGTTCGCCATTGCGCATCCTGCTGGCTGCAAACGATATGGACACGGCCTTTTTGGCCCGAGTCACAGCCACATAAAAAAGCCTGCGCTCCTCCTCAATCTCCTGCTTGGAAGACAGCATCCCGATATTCGGGAACAGATTCTCCTCACATCCGGCAACATACACATACGGAAACTCCAAACCTTTGGCGGAATGCACCGTCATAAGCGCCACCTTATTGTTGCTATCCTTATCTTCAGCTACATCCACATTCGAAAGCAAGACGATATCCTCTAAAAAATCCGCCAAAGTCACCACCGGAAACTCGCTTTCCGGTATGCCGTTATCGGCAAACTCTCCCATCCTCTCCTCGGTAAACGCCTTTACCGAATTCAACAATTCCTCCACATTTGCCGTCCTCGCCATCCCCTCTATAGAAGTATCCGCCTTATAAAAGGGATAAAGCCCGCTGCCATCTGCAAGCTCGCGAGCCAAATCATAAGCATCGCTCACGCCGATACGCGCAGCGAAGCCCTCTATAAAACGGCAGAATGCTTGAATTTTGGAGGCGGCGGCTCCGCGCAAGCCGTAAGCCTCATAATCTGGCATGAATGCAGCCTTGAAGAGCGGGCACGAATGAGCCTTTGCACATTCACCAAGAGCAGCCAAAGAAACAGCGCCTATCCCCCTGGCAGGCATATTCACTGCACGCTTGAAACTTTCATCATCCGAGGTGTTCACCACAAGCTTGAAATAGGCCATCAAATTTTTTACTTCCGCCCTTTCGAAAAAGGAATTGCCGGAATAAATCACATAGGGAATGTTCCTTCGCCGGAGCTGCTCCTCAAGAAGGCGGGATTGGGCATTGGTGCGATAAAGTATTGCAAAGTCTTGATACGCAGCGCTGTCCTCACGCATACGGCGTAAAATATCCGCCACTATGATAATTGCTTCTTCCTGGTCGGTGTAAGCCTTCAGGAAATTAATCTTCTCTCCTCCATCCCCTACCGAATAACAATTTTTGGGAATACGCCCCTCATTGTGGGCAATCACCGAATTTGCCGCCTCGACAATATTGGAGGTGGAGCGGTAATTGCGTTCCAGACGCACAACTTTGCATTCAGGATAATCTTTTTTGAAATTAAGGATATTTGCGATTTGTGCTCCCCTGAAGGCATAAATACTCTGCGAATCATCCCCGACCACGCAAATATTATGATGCCTTGCGGCGAGTTTTTTAAGTATAAGGTATTGCGCATGATTGGTATCCTGATACTCATCCACCAGGATATAGTCGAAACGGGAGGATATTTCCGCAAGAGCCTCTTTGTTGTCGCGGAAGAGAACATTGGTTTGATAGAGGATATCATCAAAGTCCATCACGCCCGATTGCTTGAGCTTGTCCTGATAGAGGGAGAAGATTTCGCAAAGTCTCGGCCGTTTAGCAGCGGAATCAGCTTTGAGAAAGTCGCTGTTATTGCGATAGTCCTTGGGATAAAAAAGAGCGTTTTTCACCTTGGAGATACGGGAGAGAATATCCTTCGGCTTATAATATGCCTTGTATCTGTCTTCACCCAATCCCAATTCTTTAATGCATGCCCTTATGGCGCTGACGGAATCGGATTGGTCGTAGATGGTAAAGTTCGGCGGATAGCCCAAACTCTCGGCGTATGGCCGTAAAAAACGTATGAAGATGCTATGGAAGGTGCCCATAACTACTCCTCTTGCTTTTTTACCTACCATCGCTCTTATGCGCTCCTTCATTTCGCCTGCCGCCTTTTTGGTAAAGGTCAGGGCGAGAATTCGGGAGGGATCCAAATCTTCCTTGGCCAAAATATAGGCCACCCGGGTGGTAAGCACCCGAGTCTTACCCGAACCCGCTCCCGCCACAATCAGAACAGGCCCGTGAATCGTTTCCACCGCATTTTTCTGCTCGGGATTCAAACCCTCAAGAATTCTTCCAATTTTCTCTTCCATTTCATGGCGAAAATACGAAAAAATTGGCTACCTTCGTAGGAAATTTTACGATTAAATTTTATAATCGATTATCAAATAAACATGTCCAATAAAATCGTTTTGACCAAGGGGCTCGACCTACCTGTTTCCGGAAAGGCCGAACTCCGTGTCGCCAAGACAGTTACGCCAGACATAGTTGCTATTTGCCCGACTGACTTCGCAGGGCTTACCCCGCGGCTGCTCGTAAAAGAAGGCGACAATGTCTTATGCGGCTCACCGGTGCTTTCGGACAAAAAGAATCCTGACATCCTTATCTCCTCTCCGGTAAGCGGCATCGTAAAAGAAATTGTACGCGGTGAAAAGCGAAAACTTCTGGCGGTTCTGATTCAGGCGGATATTAAACAACAAGGGCTCGATTTCGGCAAGAAAAATCCTAAAGACTTGGATGCATCGGAAATTAAGAGGGCCCTGCTCGAAAGCGGCCTGTGGCCGTTCATTATTCAAAGGCCCTACGGTATCGTAGCCAAACCGGAAGACACGCCCAAGGCAATTTTCATTTCGGCCTTCGACACCGCCCCGCTTGCAGCATCCCCCGAATTCACTCTTGGAGACCGCATAGCTGATGTTCAAACGGGAATTGATGCCGTAGCAAAGCTCACCGATGGCAAAGTGCATGTAGGACTTAATGCCGCAAGCAGTTCAAGCACTCCTTTCAGAAGACTGGAAGGCGTCAGTTTCCACCTGTTTGAAGGCAAGCATCCCGCAGGCAATGTGGGCGTGCAAATCAGCCATGTTTGTCCCGTTGTCAAAGGCAGCGTGGTATGGACCGTAAGCCTGCAGGGCCTTGCAGCCATAGGCGCCTTGTTCAAAACAGGAAAGCTGAACCTCCGCCGCAAAATTGCAGTGGCAGGCCCCGCAGCCATTCAAACCGGCTACGCCGATGCTCTTCCCGGAACTCCCATGAGCAGCTTTGCCGCTTTCTACGGCAATAATGATGACATCCGCATAGTAAGCGGCAATATCCTCAGCGGCAAGACAGTAGGAAAAGAAGGTTATCTCGGCTTCTATTCCAACGAGGTTACTGTGCTCAAGGAAGGCATCGAAAAAGAACTTTTCGGTTGGCTTGACCCAATACGCCCAAAAGTTTACAGCCAAGACCGCACTGCTTTCAGCTGGCTCTTTTGCGGTAAAAAGTATAATATGGACACCAACCTCCACGGCGGTCCGCGTGCTTTCGTAATGAGCGACAGCTATTACAGCAAGGTTCTCCCCATGGACATCTACCCGATTTATCTTATAAAGGCTTGTCTCGCAGGCGATATCGACAAGATGGAGCAATTCGGCATCTACGAAGTTATTCCCGAAGATTTTGCACTGTGCGAGTACATAGACCCCTCCAAGAACTATATTCAGGAAATAATCGCAGACGGCATCAGCCTCATGCTTAAAGAAATGGAATAAGCGTATGAAAAAGTTCTGGATAGCAACAAAAGACGCGTTTACAACCTTCCTTCATGTCCCCGGCACGGTAACCCGCAGCGGTGCGCATGTAAGAGACGGAGTTGACCTCAAACGCATTATGATTATAGTGGTGATTTCCCTCGTGCCTGCAGCCCTTTTCGGTATGTGGAACGTAGGTTATCAACATCAACTCGCCATAGGCGGCGGCACAGCATTGCAGATTCTGCCCAATTTCTGGTTTGGTTTTCTGAAAGTGCTCCCGCTCTATATAGTATCTTATGTGGTAGGCCTTTTTATTGAATTCTTCAGCAGCGGGCTTCGCGACGAAGAAGTAAATGAAGGTTATCTTGTAACGGGTTTCCTCATACCCCTCATTGTTCCGGTAACTACTCCCCTGTGGATGCTTGCCTTAGCCGTTGCCTTTGCGGTAATTTTTGCCAAAGAAGTCTTCGGCGGCACCGGAAGAAATATTTGGAATCCCGCCTTGATTGCCCGTGCATTCCTCTTCTTCAGCTACCCCTCTTATATGTCGGGCGACGAAGTATGGATAGCTAAAAGAGCCTCTGAAACCTTTGCAGATGGTTTTACCGGCGCTACTCCCCTCGCTCTTGAGGGCACGGCTCAATACAGCAACAGCATTTTGAGCCAAATCATCGGAACCATCCCCGGCTCCGTAGGCGAAACCTCCGTAATTGCGATTCTGCTTGGCGCATTCGTCCTTTTATGGACAGGAGTGGCAAGTTGGAAGGTAATGACCGGAAGCGTTCTTGGCGCACTGCTGATAGGAGGCTTGAGCAACATTGCAGGCGTCAGCGCCATTCCCTTCTGGCAGCATCTCCTTTTAGGCGGCTTCGCATTCGGTACCGTATTCATGGCCACCGACCCTGTAACATCCGCCCAGACCGAAACCGGAAAATGGATTTACGGTCTTCTGATAGGAATGCTCTGTGTTATCGTACGCCTCTTCAACCCGGGCTATGCCGAAGGCATGATGCTCGCCATCCTGCTCGGCAATACGGCGGCTCCTCTCATCGACCACTTGGTGGTTTCTTCGCACATCAGCCGCAGAAACAAGAAAATTAACGCACAAGCATAGCCATGAATACAAACGGTAATATCTATACAATAGTCTACACCGCTATAATAGTAGTGGTTGTGGCCGGTCTGCTTGCTGCGGCTGCAGTTTTCCTGAAACCTGCACAACAGGCCAACATCAAGGCGGAAACCATCTCCCAGATGCTTCAGGCTGCACAGTTCGAAACAGAAGGCTTGAATAATGCTCAAAAACTCGACAAATATGCCGAGGAAATTGACCATGCCTTCACCATCGATTCCAAGGGTGCAAAAATAAAAGACTTGGGAGTCACCCGCGACAATATAGAACTCGTTGACGGCCTTAAAGCTCAAAACTATGCAATCTCAGGCAAGAGCGGCTTTGCGCTAGGACTTCCGGTTTATGTTTTCAAAAACGGAGTAAGCATAATTCCTTGCTACGGAGCAGGCCTTTGGGGCCCTGTTTGGGGATATATAGCCATAGAAGCTGATGGAACCACCATAAAGGGCACTTACTTCGATCACGATTCCGAAACCGCAGGACTCGGCGCCCGAATTAAAGACGATCCCGCATTCCGCGGCCTGTTCGTAGGCAAGAAAATCGCCTGGGGCAGTCGTCCGCAATTCGAAATAATAAAAGGCGGAGCCCCCGCCGGTCAGGAGAATGCAATAGACGCCATCACCGGCGCCACTATAACCAGCCAAGGCCTCGGCAAAGCCATAAGCACTTGGCTGCAGGCCTACGAGCCGTACTTCAGTTCAATAATTAAAGCAGAGGAGGAATAAGTCATGAAATTAAAAGACACCTTCCTAACACCGCTTTTAAAGGGTAATCCCATTACTGTATTGGTGCTCGGAGTTTGCTCCGCGCTTGCAGTAACCGTAACCCTCAAAGGCGCTATTGTAATGGCTCTTTCCGTTACTGTGGTAACAGGACTCGGCAACTTTGTGCTGAGCCTGCTACGCAAGGGCATTCCCAACCGCGTGCGAATCATTGTTCAATTGGTGGTTGTGGCCATGCTTGTGATTTTGGTGGATCAGATTCTGAAAAGCATAGAAGCCACCTTCCCCATAGACAAGCAGCTTTCCGTATATATCGGCCTCATCATCACCAACTGTATAGTGATGGGCCGCATAGAGGCTTTCGCTCTTGGCAACAAACCCTTTCCTTCTTTAGTGGACGGTCTCGCAAACGGACTCGGCTACGGCTTGATTTTAGTTGTGGTTGCTTTCTTCCGTGAACTTTTCGGAAGCGGCACTCTCTTCGGCCTTCAGGTTATGCCTGCCGGCTATATTACAAACAACCTCGTAATACTTCCTCCCTTCGCTTTGATACTCATAGGATGCATAATATGGGCACACAGAGCGTTCGACAAGGAATTGCAAGAAAAGTAACATCGATGCCTTATGGAATACATCAGTTTATTCGTTAAGTCTATCTTCGTAGACAACATGATTTTCGCTTACTTCCTGGGTATGTGCTCATACCTGGCGGTAAGCAAGAATGTTAAAACTGCAAACGGGCTTGGCCTCGCTGTTATCTTCGTGCTTTTCTGCACCCTTCCGCTCAACTACCTGCTCGACAAGTTTCTGCTTCAGCCGGGCGCCCTCGCATGGTTGAGTCCTAAGTTAGCGGAGCTCGACCTCAGCTTCCTCAGCTTCATCCTCTTTATTGCCGTAATAGCGGCCTTCACCCAGCTTGTAGAGATGGTTGTGGAAAGATTCCTTCCATCCCTTTATTCCAGTCTTGGAATTTACCTTCCGCTGATTGCAGTAAACTGCGCCATATTGGGAGGCTCTCTGTTCATGCAGCAGAAAGACTTTGTAAATGTGGGCGAAAGTGCGGTATATGCTCTCGGCTCCGGAATCGGCTGGTATTTAGCCATAGTGTTTCTGGCCGCCATACGCGAAAAGATGGCTTACAGCAATGTGCCCAGGCCCCTCAAAGGCATTGGCATAAGCTTTATCACCGTCGGTCTTATGGGACTTGCGTTTATGATTTTCATGGGAATAACTTTATAAGAGGATAGAGATATGAGTTCAATTATTTTCAGCGCAATAATCATCGCGGTTCTTGTCAACATTCTCTTAGTTATCATACTGCTTGTGGTGAAAGACAAAATCACCCCGAGCGGCACGGTTCAAATAGACATCAATGACGGCAAACGCGTATTGGATGTACAGCAGGGGGGCGATATAATGCATACCCTCGCGCAGGAAGGCATTTTCCTTCCTTCCGCCTGCGGCGGTAAAGCCACCTGCGGCCAATGCAAGGTGCAAATGATAGAAGGAGGAGGCGAGATTTTGGATACCGAAAGAGGCCATTTCAACCGCAAGCAAATAAAGGATGGAATGCGTCTGGGCTGCCAGGTAAAGATAAAGGAAGATATTAAAATCCGCATACCCGAAAGCACCCTCAGCGTAAAGAAGTTGGAATGCGAGGTTATAAGCAACCGCAATGTGGCTTCTTTCATCAAAGAATTCACTGTCCGCATTCCCGATGGAGAGCATCTCGATTTCAAGAGCGGCGAGTATATTCAGATAGATGTTCCGAAAGGCACCTATGACTATAAAGATATCCAAGTGGATGAACCGTACAAGCAGGTATGGGAGCGTTACGGTTTCTTCGATCTCAAATGCGTGAATCCCGAGGATACGGTACGCGCCTATTCAATGGCCTCTTATCCTGCGGAAGGGCAGATTATCAAGTTGAATGTGCGTATTGCCACGCCTCCTTTCGACCCCAAAGCCCCGAAGGGAAGCAACAAGCTTCTGCCCGTGAATCCGGGTATCGCATCGACCTATGTTTTCACCAGGCGCCCCGGCGATATGGTAAGCATAAGCGGTCCTTTCGGTGAATTCCTCCTTCCGGAGAACGACCCGATAGAAACAGAATATGTATTTGTGGGCGGTGGTGCCGGCATGGCTCCTCTCCGCAGCCACATCATGCACCTTTTCCATACCTTGAAAACCAAGCGCAAGGTTAGCTTCTTCTACGGAGCCCGCTCCCTTTCCGAGGCCTTCTACTTGGAAGACTTTTGGGCAATCGAAAAGGACTTCCCCAATTTCCGCTTCTACCTTACTCTTGACAGAGCGGACCCTGTTGCCGACAAAAAAGGCGTGAAATACAGCGCAGGTTTTGTGGCCCCCGAAATGGGAAGGCTCTACCTTAACGAGCACGAGGCTCCAGAAGACATACAATACTTCATGTGCGGTCCGCCCATGATGGTAAAGACCGTAGAGGATTTACTGGACAGCCTTGGAGTGGATTTGGAAACCAACCTCCACTTCGACGACTTCGGTTAGCAGAACCTCCCTCACAAGCCCCGCATTAAGCAAAACAGGATGACGCCCACGCAGCAGAACTCCATCACGACCAGCAAGGACGTGGAAGCTGCCGAGAAGAAGATCGAGGATGGCATCGAACAGAAGAAGAAAGCCCAGGACCTGCAGGACGTCATCTGCCCGTCCTGCGGCTACAAGTTCCAGATAAAGAAATTCGACAAGTAGAGCCATGAACGACTTCGAGAGAGCAAAGAGATTCATCGCTACGCACGACTGGCACTTCGCCAAGTCGATGGCGCACATTCCGCACTGGTATTGTCTCCGCAATGACCAGAAAGACTACGACCGCTTCAAGTGGTTCGTGACCTTCATCCGCGAGAACTCGCGTGAAGGCCGCTTCTATTCGAAGACGTTCCGGTACTTCTATCTGTGCGGATTCAAGTACTGGGATATGGATCCGACTCCCGAAGTGTGCGACCTTGTCAACCGCGACCAGTACAAGCAGGACTACATCGATGAGGCCACCTTTGTGCCGTCGTACAATATCTTCTACGATGATTCCGTCCGGAAGGTGCTGGAGAGGTACGTCAGCGACGAGAAGATAGTCTGCGACCTCGGCTGCGGAAACGGCGAGATCCTGGAGATGGTGCAGTGCATCAAGAACTACTACGGAGTGGACAATCGGAGGGATGCCCTTCGTCAGTTCATTACGGCACATCCGGACATGGCCAAGCGCCTGGTGCTCGAGCGCGTAGGCAACCTTTCGTATGAGAAGATGGACGTCATTGTGTCCTTGAATGCGGAACGCCTCGACAAGGATGACGTGAAACGCGTCGTGAATAGCAGAAAACCGACCGCTGACGTGCTTTTGTTCTCGAAGGGTACACTTGCCCCATATCCGGGCTTAAACCTCGTGAAAACGGACGAATTCGAACTTCTGACCACGTTGAAAAGCATATGAGAACGTACGTGCATAACTGGGGAGACCACAAGACCGCCTACATCAACGATGAGAGCGGCTTCTGCAAGGTGAACATCTACGATGAGGGAGACAGGATCGTGGGCGAACTCTACGACCTTGTCGTGTTCCCGGAGCATCGCGGGAAAGGGTCGGGCGATGCCCTGCTCAGAACTGCGGTAGCTGCTGCGAACGAGACAATCAATCGGTAGCGTTTGGCATCGTCATCAGTATCCTTTATAATGCTTATCCATGAATGCTCTATCCTGATGACTTTCTTTGTGGACTCATCCTGCACTATCCCATCGTAAGGGGAGCCTGAACGACTGCCTCATCGTCGAAATAAAAGTTGCAAATTTTATTCAAAAACGGAAAAATATCGGGTTTTTATTTTTACTCCCTTGTAAACCACAGGGCGCTTGAATAGATTTGCCTTCGAACATTCGCAGCAAGTTCTATCATGCAACGGGCATCTTCTTGGTTT
>JAAZIW010000203.1 GCA_012800665.1 Rikenellaceae bacterium | reverse complement strand
TGGGCGCGACGCCACCGGGTGCAGGGGCTGCTGTTCGCCGGGATTCCTGAATTGGCCGAGAGCCTGCAAACAGTCGCTTTTGGCCAGACCCGGTTTGCCGCGCAAGCCACGGAAGTTGCCGGCAAAATCTTCATAGCCTGAACGCAATCCCAGATACTCTGCTCCTGTACTTATGCTGGATGGGATGGAGATGGCATCCACTCCATAACTGAGCGCTGTGCCGCTTAGATCGCGCTCGCGCAGTGCTCCATGGCCATCCGCAACCGCCACTGGCACACGGAGGCCGTCGAGAACACCGCCTACGCCCCGCAGGAGGTCGCGCGCCGCGGCGACAAGTCCGTCGCCGCGATCTGCTCGGACGACGCGGCGGCGATCAACGGCCTGGCCGTCCTGCCCGAGTCGATCTGCGACACGAACTGCAACAAGACCCGCTTCATCGCCGTCGCCCGGCGGCTCGTCGTGACGCCGGACGCCTCGCGCCTCGGCATCATCATGAACCTCCCGCACCGCATCGGCGCGCTCTCCGCCGCCCTCGAGGTGATCTCGGACCGCGGCCTCAACCTCGCGGCCATCTCGTCGCAGCCCGTCGCCGACAAGCCCTGGGAATATGCGTTCTTCGTCGACATCCTCGCCCCGGCTCTCGACCCCGTGGCCATGTCCGCGATCTGCCAGCTCTCCTACGAACTCCCCCGCCTCCAGATCATCGGCTGGTATGGGGAAGCTGGAAACGTGAAACTTGATCAAATCTCACGGCTAATCGCTGCTGGCCAGCACCTAATAGTGGCTGACAGTGTATATTCCTGGACTGAATATAAAGCCTTAAAGCGTGCATTCCCTGGTGAAGTGATTGTTGTTGCTATACTCGCCTCGCGCCGCACTCGCCATAAACGCTTAGCTAAACGGCCAGATCGTCCATTTACCACCCATGAAGCTACCGAACGTGACTGGGCAGAGATCGAAAAGCTCGAAAAAGGTGGACCAATCGCAATCGCTGATTACTTCATTACAAACGAGAGTAGTCTTGAGAGTCTGTATGCACAAATCGATACTAGACTAGAAGATACCGGCTTTGTAATTTAAACTAGGCTGTCTTAGACGATAAAACCGTAATTGATTGATCCGACTTTATATTGAGATCGATACGATTCTTGCTCGCCGAAAGACGCCATCCCTGTCTCGCCATACGCCAGCAGGCTGTTTCGCACTATTGGTTTTGTCCCTAATAGACAAAAATATGATGCAATTAGTCACAACGCCGAAAAAGAATGATTATAAATTATGCTTATTCCAGGTATAAAACGTTCTTCCCTTTTGATTTAGCATATTCGATTTCGCTTCTCGTGCTTGAACCAATATATCCTCCAACATTTATAACAAAAATTGCTTCGGCCATATCAATTTTTCTTTTATGCATGTCGTCAAGCATTTCTTTGGTGCCTTCTGTCCACACCTCATCGTCTCCGCTATGGCCGAACAATCCTACTGAAATTACAATCCATCCTTTTAGGGTAAGATCTTTCTGAACTCTAAGGAACTCTTCTTTGAAACGTGTGCTTCCGCACAATGTGATTACAGGGTAGTTCATAAGATTAGAAAATATTACTTTTTAAAAGGTGGAAGAATCTTCATCACTCTGAATCCATCAAATGACTTGATATTATTATTGATCATCGGAGTTCTGATATCCTTAAACTCAACCTCGTATGTGTCTCTCTGGAAGATGAAAGAGCCTCCATCATCTTTGATTCTACGAGTTCCAGCGACAAATAGATTTCCAATTTTGCCGTCTATTACTTCTTGCTTGTCGATATAGCCCACAAATGTCGCAACGGTATGGCCACCATAGTTATGGAAGCTAATACAAAAATAACAATCTGTGATACTTGCTGATTTGTGAACCTGATATGAAGGGAGATTTAGTACGTAGTTTTCTCTAAAGATATTGTTTTTTCGCCCCATACTCTTCACATCAAATGAAATCACTTTTCCGCTAACAGACATTGAAAAATCTTGGCCAAAATCTTGCCCATCGACAGCTCCGAATGAGCGAGTTGGCCTTGGCAACCCATATGCATCGGCAAATACAACCTCACCCAAAGATCCTGTAAACCGGAACTCTCTCTGTCGTTTTTTGCCATCTGGATCGTTAGCAAATATATCGGTAACAGGATGATGAACCAAAGAATAGTCCACCATCCTGTTTGTATATTCTATCTGTTCTTGTGTTACATAGAACTGGAAATAGAACTCATTTCTCATAATGCCTTAATGGTATGGTTCACTTTTTCAATAAAAGTCTCATAATCATTAAGAATTACAGCTGACTCCATTGAATCAAATCTTGCTTTTGACTCAATTATCGAAAAATCAAGATTGCGGTAATACTCCATATACTCAGACTGATTTGACAATGATTCGTTATCAGGTATATGTACAACATAAATCAGTGTCTTGTTCGGCGTATGGAAGAATACATCAATGTTATCCTTTGAAAGGGTGACATATTTTGAGGCATTATGCTCAGTAAATGTTTCCCATTTCTGAATTGATTTTGTCGTATCTTTCTTGTAGTATGGAAGCTTGTCAAGGATAATAAAAATCTGGAAATATGGACATTTAGCAGCTCGAATATTTGCAGTTTCGCCCAACATATTTTCAAAATAGTTGTTAGAATTCTGAGAGTAATTCTGCATAACAAACTTTACGGCGATACCGCCGACAGCTTTCAGACCTTTCTTTACTGTAATATCAACCCACTTGTTGATATAACGTCCAGGAATCTGTTCTTCACGATCCTCACCGTATCCTTGAGAAATAACAGTATACTCTGGACCAAGTATTCTCTTTAAGTCTCTTGCTATCGCTCCATGAAGCGGTTTTAATTTATCTGTGCTTCTTGAAGTTCCTTTTTCAAGGAAACTGCAAAATGAGTTAGAAATAACCTTCAAAAAGGTTTGGTTCGTTAACGGGAACGAAATTTCTTGCTGTTTCATTGCTTGCTATTTTGTAATTTAAGTATTGTTCGAGATCTTTTGAGCTATAAGTATAGTATCCACCACTCTTATAGTTCTTTAACATTTTAAGATAGTTGATAAAATCAACTGATTTTAAAGCATCTTCAATAATTGTACGTGGCACATCTGTTAGA
Organism: Rikenellaceae bacterium; assembly: GCA_012800665.1. Classification (GTDB taxonomy): domain Bacteria; phylum Bacteroidota; class Bacteroidia; order Bacteroidales; family UBA932; genus Cryptobacteroides. The sequence continues at coordinate 1,315 of JAAZIW010000203.1, read as the reverse complement.
ATATAGAGGCCACTATATAAACCAGAACCAACCGGAACATCAATCAACTTTATGGTTTTAACATCTTTAATGATTGAATTGATAGAATACTTGTTGGCATACACATCTTTCAACGCCTGAGTCCGACCATATAAATACCAATCTGGCTTCTTCTCCTCTGGCGCATCTTTTAGCAATCTTTCCTTATTCTTCGTAAGATATTTTGCAACCTCTGGATAAGCAAATATCTCCTCTTTTTTTAATGGTTTACCGCTTTGATCATACGGATAAAAACCTCTATGCCACTTGCCCGTAGATGCTTTAAGGATTGGAATAGTCAAAGGTTCGAAATCAACTTCCTTAATGAAGACTTTGTCATTCAAGGTGGCAAAACCATTCTTTACCTGAGCATAACGACGTGTTGGTGTCGTCTTAATTGCCCTAAGCATTTCAAGGTCTTCTTTATTTGCAACATAGAAGCAATTATTGATAGACATGTCTTCGTAAGTGATGGCTCCGACAAAGTCTTTGTCATGAGTAAACTCAGAATAGGTATAGTAATCAATATTGTTAGTATTATGTTGCTTATCAAATAGAGCAATCATAGTGTAGGTCGTAGCATTCTCAAACGCCTGATAATGGCCAAGATCAATTAAACCTACCAAGAACCTAGTTGACAAGACGTACTTACGCATATTGGTCGCTGCTACACTTGAAAGCCATGAACTAGGTGTAATGTAACAAAGCTTACCTGTCTTGTTCAACATCCTTAATCCAAGTTCGTAGAAAACAAGATATAGGTCAGTCATACCATCCTGAGCAAACATGAAAGACTTTACTTCATCATAATCATCTTCCAAATTGTGTACACGAACATACGGAGGATTACCTATCACGTAGTCCATCACACCGTTGAATCTGGTTACTGTCAAAGCACTTTCGTTAGTCACATCCCACGAAACTCCTGTTAAGCCAAATGATGATGCGATATTATCTAGATTGAAAATGCAATTTTCGTATGCAACGGGATCAAGTTCAATGCCGTGCACAAAGGTTGAAAGCTCCGCATCCAAACCAGAAGTATTTCCATTCTGTTTAATAAAGTCCTCACAGTATCTTGAAACGATTTCACAAAGGAATGCACCATCACCACAGCTATTGTCTATAACATGCTTGGCTATAATATTACCCTCCGTATATTGGGCGTAGTCCAGAATACTCTTTACCAAAAAATCAGGTGTAAACACTTGCCCACTATGCTTCACCAGCCTATTCTCCACATTTTCCATATTACTACTTGATTTTTTAAAGATTCACAACATTATCGTTGTCAAAT
>JAAZIW010000202.1 GCA_012800665.1 Rikenellaceae bacterium | reverse complement strand
TATTTCTTGCTGCAAGGCATTATACTTACGCACCAGCTGGTCTTTGGCGCTGAGCGGACGATTGCTCTCACCTCTTGAACCCCTGCCGCCGCGCTGCTCGCGCCAACCGGGGAATTTCTCTTTCATCGCCTCATTATAGGCCGCGTTGACGGCATCTTTCTCCTTCATAGGCACAAAGCCTGCCGCACGCCAATCTGCCGAGAACTTATTTGCCGCTTCCCTATTGACGGCTTCGTCTTCGGAGGGAGTATAATCCTTAATGTCTTCGATAATCTGCCTTTTGACTTTAAGATTTGCATAATAATTATCACCGCTGGCAGCATAGCTTTTGTCGCGGGCATCAAAGAAGGCATCACACGCAGCACGGAATCTGGTCCATAGGGCCTCGCTCTTTCTACGGGAAACGGCGCCTATGCTCTTCCACTCCTTTTGCAACTCTATAAATGCTTCTGTAGTAGCCTTCCAGTCGGTAGAATCCTTCAGAGCTTCGGCCTTTTGTATCAGCTCTTCCTTTTTCTCCGCATTCTCCTCCATATCATCCTTCAGGGTGCTGTAGAAATCCCTCTTCTTGGCAAAGAAGGCATCGCAACCCGCACGGAAACGCTCATAAATCTTCTGATTCTCCTTTTTGGTGGCAAAACCGATTTTGCGCCATTCCGCCTGCAGGGCTATAATTTCCTTGGATGCAGAACTCCATTCACCGGAAGTGCTTATATCCCTTGCCACAATATCTTCCAACTGCTCGCAGAGCTTGGTTTTGGCCTCGAGATTTTCTTTCTGCTGGCTCTTGAGCCCCTCAAAGTGAGCCTGATATTTTTTATTTATTATTGCTGTGGCTGCCTGAAAGCGAGCCCAGATGCTTTCGCGGAATTCTTTCGCTACAGGACCATATTCCTTCCAGCGCTCGTGGAGCTTTTGCAACTCGGCAAAAGCAACTACTATATTTTCGTTTTCTGCAAGTTTTTCGGCCGCTTCGCAGAACTTTTCCTTAACCTCTAAATTCTTTTGGAAGTCGAGGTCGCGGAGTTCATGCGAAATTTTCACCTTGTCGTAGAAACGCTCTACGTTATACTGATAATTATTATTAAGGTTACGGAAAGCATTTGCAGGAACCGGTCCGGTTTCTCTCCATCTATCTTGAAGAGCACGGAAAGCAGGGAACAGGGTGCTCACATCTTCATGGCTGTCTATAAGCTCTTTCAACTCCTCTACTATCGCCTCTTTCTTAAGCAGATTTTCACCCTTTTTCTCATCCATCAAACGGTTATATTCGGCACGCTGCTTTTTATAATCGGCATACAGGGCCTTGAAATTCTGCTCTATGGCATCAAGTGTTTCATCCACGAGACTGCCGGCCTTTCTGCGAACTTCTCCAAGTGTGCGGTAAAATGCGCTCTTTATGCTTTCGGCCTCTCTGTTACGCCTCATTCTGTCTTCACTGTCCATAAGGGCCTGGAATATATCATTCAGCTCGGCAATTGTCTTACCAACCAACGATGCCGGCTTCTTCCTGTGTTTCTTCTTATCATCCCCGCCTTCAGCTTCCTCTTCGGTCTCTTCCTCTTCCTCTTCCTCATCCTCAGCATCACCTTCTTCTTCTCCTTCATCAAGTTCTTCCAACTCTTCATCTTCGCCTTCTACTTCCTCGACATCTTTCTTATCTGCTTCACTCTCGGCAGGCTTTTCTGTTTCCTGTTTATCTACTTCTGCTTCAGCAACTTCTTTGGCTTCCTCCTTCACTTCAGCCTTATCTTCTTTGCCTTCAGCGAGCTTTTCCTCTTTCACCTCGCTCTCAACCGCTTCAGGAGCCTTTTCAGCTTCACCACTCGCTTCGCTCTTCTTCTCGGGAGCGGTCTTCACCTCGCTCTCAAGCTCTTTAGCTGCTTTTTTAACCTTAGCACTCGGTTCGCCCTTCTCTTCCGGAATAGCTTTCGCCTCCCCTTCTTTAGTGGGGGCGGACTCGGCGGCTATCTCCTTCGCCTCTATGACGCCTTCAGGCGCCTCTACAATCGGCTGCTCCAGCTTTTTTTCGAGTTGATCTTTGATTTCTTCGCTCATTTGACTTCCTTTTACCATTTAACTTACAAATATACTGTTTTTTATTTAATTTTGCAGAAAAGCGAAGATATATGAGAATCGATATTATCACCTGCGTTCCTGAACTTTTGGACAGTCCTCTCAGTCATTCCATTGTGGGCCGCGCCATCAAAAACAATCTTGTGGAAATACATATACAGGACCTCCGCGAATACGGGCTCGGTCCCAGAAAAAACGTAGATGATTATTCTTATGGGGGCGATGCAGGCATGGTGCTCATGGTGGAGCCCGTCTATAATCTTATCAATGATTTGAAGGCGCAGCGCTCCTACGATGAAGTTATTTATATGTCTCCTGACGGCGAAATACTCAGCCAGGCCATTTCCAATGAACTTTCTCTAAAACAAAACCTGATTCTGCTTTGCGGACACTATAAGGGCATAGACCAGCGCATACGCGAACACCTTGTAACACGCGAAATTTCAATCGGAGACTATGTGGTGAGCGGAGGTGAAATTCCCGCAGCCATTTTGGCGGACAGCATAGTTCGCCTGCTTCCCGGCGCCCTGAGCGATGAGACCTCTGCCCTGAGCGATTCGTTCCAGGATGGCCTCCTCTCGCCTCCCGTCTATACCCGCCCTGCCGAATTCAATGGTTGGAAGGTCCCTGATGTGCTTTTGAGCGGAAATCCCAAACTAATCAAGAGTTGGCAGGACGAGCAATCCTTGGAAAGGACCAAGTTATTAAGACCCGAGCTTCTTAAAAAATTTTAATAATTACTAAAATTTGTGAGAATTTTTTAGTATTGCCCTTGTTAATTAAAAAACTAATCGTATATTTGCATTCAGATAAGCAACAGATTCTAGCCAGTAATTAACCTTCAAAGGGTAATACACTACTAACTAACTGATTGATAAAGCTCGCCTTACGGCGGGCTTTTTGCG
>JAAZIW010000201.1 GCA_012800665.1 Rikenellaceae bacterium | reverse complement strand
TTTTGGCGGCAGCGGCGATATTGGCGGCATTCAAGCCGAATTCCTCTATCAACTCCGCAGGGGTGCCGCTTTCGCCGAAGCGGTCGCCTCCGTTCACGAACTCAAAGGGAACAGGCTTATGAGCTGCGGCTACTCCGGAGAGCAATTCTCCCAAGCCTCCCGCCATTCCATGCTCCTCAGCTACAACTGCGCAACCTGTTTTGGCCAGCGAATCGATAATGGCCTTGCAATCAAGCGGTTTAACCGTCGAAACATTCAACACCTCAGCGCTGATACCTTCTTTTTCGAGCATCTCAGCCGCTTGCAAAGCCTCCCAAACCAACAAGCCCATTGCCGCTATGGTAATGTCTTTGCCGGGATTCATATTATATACTTTCCCTATTTCGAAAGGCTCATCGGGATTCGTGAAATTAGGCACAGAGGGCCTTCCGAAGCGGAGATACACAGGGCCTTCGAAGCGTGCAGCGGCAAGCGTGGCCTGCAAAGTCTGATTATAATCGCAGGGAACAAGCACCGTCATGCCGGGGAGCGCCCTCATCAGGGCCACATCTTCCATCGTTTGATGGGTGGCGCCGTCTTCACCAAGCGTTACACCGGCATGTGAGGCGGCCAACTTGACATTGGTATTGCCGTAAGCCACCGCCTGACGCACCTGGTCGTAAACGCGCCCCGTGATGAATTCGGCGAAAGATGCCGCAAAAGGCACAAAACCGGCTATAGCCAATCCGCTGGCTACCCCCACCATATTGGCTTCGGCAATTCCGCATTCTATAAATCTATCGGGAAATTCCTTTTCGAAATCCACCATCTTTACCGATGGCTTAAGGTCGGCCGTGAGCGCAAGCACTTTGGGATTTTCCCTGCCTGCGATAAGCAGCCCCGCGCCAAAACCGCTGCGGGTGTCTTTTTTGCCTGTATCTATATACTTTTTCATACTAATAGTCTCCTAAGGTTTCTTTAAGTTGAGCAAGGGCAGCATCGCACTGTTCCTGCGAAGGGGCTTTCCCGTGCCAACCATGGTCATTAAGCATAAAATCAACTCCTCGGCCCATTTCGGTTTGGAAAAGAATCATCTTGGGCTTGCCGTTGGCTTTACGCGCAATTTCGAATGCAGTAAGAATGCTTTCGAAGTCGTGACCATCCGCCACAATGACATCCCAGCCGAAGGCCATCCATTTTTCCCTCAAATCCCCTATTCCGCTTACGCTTTCAATGGGACCATCTATCTGAAGACCGTTCCAATCGGTCATGGCTACCAAATTGTCCAGGGAATAATGCACCGCAAACATGGCGCTTTCCCAAATTTCACCTTCTTCGCATTCGCCGTCTCCGAGCAAGACAAACGCCCTTTCATCCTCGCCCGCAAGTTTTTTGCCGAGAGCCATGCCGGCAGCAACGGCAAGTCCTTGCCCGAGAGAGCCTGAAGCCTGATAGACGCCTTTCAAATCCCCTGCGCTCGGATGACCTTGGAGTTTAGAGCCGAATTTGCGAAGAGTCCCCAGCTTGGACGGCTCAAAATAACCGGCGCGCGCAAGTATCGCATAATATACGGGGGCAAGATGCCCGGCTGAAAGGATAAAGGCGTCCTGACCTTTGCCGCTGCGGCTCCATGTGTCCGGCGAGTGTTTCATCTCGTTGAAAAACAGGGCAGTCAGGATATCTGTACTGCTTAGAGAGCCTCCCGGATGGCCTGATTTGGCGGCCGTTACCATGCGGACGATATCCCTCCGCACTTGGGAAGCAATGTTGGATAATTCTTGAATGCTTGTCATGATTTACAAAGATAGCGAAATTTTCGGCTCGGCATATTATTTGGAGGCTCAACTCTGATGCCGAATTACGAAGATATATTCAATAAACTCGTAGAGCAGTACAGCGAACAACTGTATTGGCATGTGCGCGGCATCATCTCCTCAAGCCACGAGGATGCTGACGATCTTCTGCAAGATATATTTATAAAGGTATGGCGGGGTCTGCCGAATTTTCGCGGAGATTCCGGCTATTTTACTTGGTTATGGCGCATTGCCACCAATGAGGCGCTTATGTATCTGCGCAAAAAGAAAGTGCGCGCCGCCCTTCAATTCCAAAGTCTGGATGCCAAGGCGGAAAGAGTTATAGATGCTGACCCGTGGTTTGACGGTGATGCGGCCGAGCGGGAGCTCTCGAAAGCAGTTGCATCTCTTCCCGACAGGCAGCGCGGCGTATTTACCATGCGCTATTATCAAGACCTCTCTTACGAGGATATTTCAAAAATCACCGGAACCAGCGTAGGGGCCCTCAAAGCCAGCTACTTCCATGCTACGAAGAAGATACGCGAGAGGATTAAAGATTTTGAGGCTTATTAAACTTTTTATACACAATTACATCTAAATAGTTGGTTATGAAAAAACAGATGCCATACACTACGCCCGAGGGCTATTTCGAAGGCTTGAAGCAAAAGCTTGCCGGCATTCCGCAGCGCGCGCGAAATGTCTCACCAATGCAAAAGCTCACGCCCTATCTGGCCCTCGCAGCCGTTTTCGCCGCCGCATTCGTGATTGGAGGCATTCTGCTGAATAAAACTGCAACCCCGTCTGCAGGCAAAGAAGAAATAGTGGAATATCTGCTCGAACATGACCTCACTCTCGCCCAGTTAGAAGAGGCGGTCTATTATTTAGATGAATAAAAAATGAAAAAATTAGTAGCAGTTATTGCTCTGGCGCTCGCAATGTCGACGCTTTCTTTTGCCCAGCAGAAGAACCAAGGCAGAGATTTCAAACGCATCCAAGCCGAAAAGGCAGCCTACATTACCGAACAGCTCGATCTCTCTGTGGAAGAAGCACAAGCTTTCTGGCCTTTATATAATAAGGTACAGAAAGAACAAAGAGAAGCCCTTAAAGTAGTGCGCGAGCATAAGAGAGCCCTGCGCGAGGCTATTAAGGCCGGCAAATCCGACAATGAAATAAAACCCTTGTTGGATGCCTGGTTAAATGCCGAAAAATCGTTCAAAAAGCCCATGTACGATTATAGGGCGGATTTCGTAAAGGTTTTAGGCGAAACCAAAACAGCCAAACTCTACCTTGCCGAAGACGGCTTTGTTAAAAGAACTATCAGGCAAATGGCAGGACACAGGCAGAGCGGCCTAAAAAATCAAGGTCAAAAGCCCGCAAACTAAAAAACGGCTCATCAGCGCAAAGTAACGCAGGCGAAAATTACAAGATTCGGGGGATTGTCTGAAAAGGCAGTCCCCTGAGTTTTTTTAGCAAATAATCGATTTTTATGCTATCTTGTGGCATAAAAGAGGAGAATCGACAAATTTTTAAAAAATTTTAAATATTTTTTAAAACTAATAGTTTGCTATAAAATGGTCGTAATTTTTTACGGTTTTATATTATATCCTCCTGAAAAGTTAGATTTTACTGCTTTTTTACCCGCAAAATCTTAGATACTTTAAATAAAAAGTCGTTTTGGCCGCTTGTATTTGTGAAAAAAAAATACGATCTTGCACTGCTTTTCATTATTTGTTGCCTGTTTTCCGGCGTTATCGCCTGTCTTCCGGCACAAAAAGTAATATAAAATTGACAACTTAATTTTTTTGTTTAACTAATCTTTTTAAATGGCTTATGAGAAAATTTAAGCTTCTTTTAACATCTGTGGCAATTCTTTTTGCCGGCCTTGCGGCTTATGCCCAAGACGTCAGCGTAAAAGGTCTTGTTACCGATGAAGCAGGGACACCAATTCCCGGAGTAGGAGTTGTAGTCTCAGGAACCGCCACTGGCGTTGTAACAAACATCGACGGGCAGTATACAATATCTGTTCCTAAAGATGCTGTCCTCTCCTTTTCTTCTCTTGGTTATGTAGAGCAACTTATTCCTGTCGCAGGTAAAAGCGTCATTAATGTTGTTCTTCACGCCAGCGCAGAAGAAATCGAAGGAACCATTGTTGTTGCGTATGGTACTGCAAGCAGGGAGGCCTTGACCGGTTCGGTTTCCACCGTTGCGGGCAGCACCCTTGCAGACGCACCTGTGGCTTCCGTGGACAAACTACTGGGAGGTAAAGTTGCTGGCGTGAGCATCAGCACAACCTCCGGTCAACCAGGCTCAACATCTCAAATCCGCATTAGAGGTACCAGTTCTATCAATGCCTCCAATGCTCCCCTTTGGGTTGTCGACGGTATTCCGGTACTTTCGGGCAGCTTGGCTTTTGTGGGCAATGACGGCTCTTCCAGCGCCCTTACCAACATCAACCCGACCGACATCGAATCCATTACGGTTCTGAAGGATGCCGCCGCCGCAGCAGCTTACGGTTCAAGAGCAGCAAACGGCGTTATCCTTGTTACCACCAAGAGCGGACGCTCGGGCAAGGCTCAATTTACTGCCAGCGCCAAATTCGGCGTAAACTGGCTCCAGAACGACAGCGGCTTCCGCATGATGAATGCTGAAGAACTCCTTCAATTCAATCGTGATGCGGCTGCCAATGCCGGAAGAGATCCCGACGATCCGACAAGCCCTTACTATACCTATACCAGCAAAGCTCTTTTAAATAAGAAGCTCTATAATGTTCTCGGCGAATTCACAAGACTGGGAAAGACTTCCGAATATGAGATTACGGGCCATGGCGGCACCGCCAGGAGTTCATACTACACCTCTTTTAATTATAAAGACCAAAACGGTGTATTCTATGGCGTAATGTTCAGACAACTTCAAGGCCGCGTAAATGCTTCTTACAAGCTGACGGACAATCTTGAAAGTTCAATCAGATTGAACCTTGCCTATAATCGTCAGGCCAACGTTCCCATGCAGAGCCTCTATTATGCCAACCCGATTTGGGCCGGTATGACAGCCAAGCCCTGGGACGAAATCAATCCCACCGGAGACTGGGTGGCAAGCTTAAGCTGGAACAGCGGCGAAAACCCGCGCTCTTCGGCCATATACGACGAAAGATACGATGACAACTATCGTGTAAATGCTACCGAAAGTCTGAAGTGGACCCCGCTCAAGGGCCTTGTGTTTGAATCCAAGAACTCTTTCGAGGGTGTATTCGGAGACAGCCGCGTATATTTCAGCCCTAAGGCACACGCAGGAGGTACAGCCAATCAGTTGGATACAGACAACAAGATTATTGTTCAACTTACCACTTCCAACACGGCAAGCTACAGTACAACTTTTGGCGGTTATCACAATTTCCACGCAGTTGTGGGACAAGAGGCGAACAGCTATAGGTATCATCACACCGAGGCTTATTCTCCTGAGGTGGATGAATCTATGCCGTACCACAATACTGCCGACCAAACCACCACCGAGATTTATTATGGAGAATCCAACGAGGGCATGCTTTCATTCTTCGGTATCGCAGATTACAATTACGATAACCGTTATTTCCTGCAAGCATCCATTCGTGAAGACGGCTCTTCTCTCTTTGGCTCCGATAATAAATGGGGTACCTTCTGGAGCGCTTCTGCCGCATGGAACATTACCAACGAGAAGTTCTTCAAGGGGCTGAATGCTCCTATCAGCCTGCTCAAACTCAGGCTCAGTTATGGTGTAACCGGTAACAACGGTATTTCTCCTTATCAGGCCTACGGACTTTACGGTACTGCAATTTATAACGGCCTTACAGGTTATCTCCCCTCCCAGCT
>JAAZIW010000200.1 GCA_012800665.1 Rikenellaceae bacterium | reverse complement strand
TCTTGAAATAGCGGTAAAAGACCTTAAAGATGGTCTTATAGATGTTTTGGTTACAGGTCCCATCAACAAAAAGGCAATAGTGAATGCGGGCTTCGGCTTCCCCGGCCATACAGAATATCTACAACAGACCTTCGGGGTTAAGGATGTTACCATGTTCATGATTTCCCAAAGCTTGAAAGTCGGGGTGGTTACAGGACACATTCCCCTGAAAGATGTGCCCGGTTCCCTTTCCATAGAAAAGGTAGTAAGCAAACTGCATCTTCTCAAAAACTCACTCGAACAGGATTTCGGAATAGACAACCCCAGCATAGGCGTGCTGAGCCTCAACCCTCACAGCGGAGACAGCGGCCTCTTAGGCACCGAAGAGGAGGAAATAATAATTCCGGCAATAAAGCAGGCGAACGAAGAAAACATCCAGGCCTACGGCCCCTTCTCGCCGGACGGCTACTTCGGCATGGGGCACTATGCTCGTTTCGATGCTACCTTAGCCATGTATCACGACCAGGGGCTTGCTCCTTTCAAGGCCATTTCCTATGAGGACGGGGTGAACTATACCGCCGGTCTGCCGGTAGTGCGCACTGCTCCGGACCACGGCACCGCCTTCGAACTTGCCGGACGGGATGAGGCCGATTCGCGCAGCATGCGTGCCGCCATCTACACCGCCTTGGACATTTATCAAAGGCGCAAGGATTGGGAGACCCTGCAAGAGGGTAAAATAACAGAAGACCGGCAGGAGGATGAGGAGGAACGGAACGGAGACCGCCCCGGAAAGCCTCAAATCGCTTAGCGCCTGCCCGCAACTTTTCAAAGAGGGACTATTTTTCCGGCCTTGTAAAACCGTCTTCACGACACCTTTTGGCTATGCCCTCTATACGAGCAGCAGTATCGGGATGGCTGGAAAACATTGTTCCTATACCGGAGGTTGTAGTTAAAGAACCTTTTTGCGAAGCTGCCTGAAGCTGTTCGAATGCCATAGCCATATACCATGGATTAATGCCGGCGCCCTTCAAGAAATCATAGCCGTAATTGTCGGCCTGGATTTCCTGCTTGCGGGAGAAACTTGCCGAAATCATACTTTGACCCAAATCCCCCAATACCGAGTCAGTAAGAGCGGCGGCAAAATCACCGGTAGAAGCTATCACATCAAATGCTGCGGAAGCGTAAAGGGCGTGCTTATAAGCATTCAGCGTATGCTCCATAGCCACATGCCCTATTTCGTGGCCGATTACTCCCAATAATTCGTAGTCATTCATAATATCCATAAGACCGGTATATATCCTCACGGAACCATCTGCACAAGCAAAAGCATTGGGCTCATTGGTTTTATAAACCTTAAAATTCAGTGGTATGCCGCCCACTGAAGTAAGACCCTTGGTTATTCGGGCAAGACGCCGGGAATAATTATTGCTCGGAGGGAGTACGATTGCCCCGGCATCGAGCTGCAGCACAGATAATTTCACATAGCCCATCAATTGATCGTTGGTAACCCCGAAAGCCTGAAGAGCCTTGGCTCCGCCTTGCATAAGGCGGTTGGAATCGAGCTTTTGCAATACCGAACAGGATGTCAACGAAAGAAGAGCAATGAGAGTAAAAAGAATTTTTTTCATAGCTGAAGAGATATTTTTCAAAATTAAAAATTTTTCCTGAATTTCAGATTGGCGGAGCCCCAGGATTCTTTTGTGAACTCGCCTTCTAAATCGAATCCAAGCGCACGGAAGGCATCTCCATCACTTTCCTGCGACCTCACATAAGTCATTATGTCATCGGGGTGCAAGTCATCCACAAAAGCCTGCATCAACTTTCCCATACCCCCAACCACACGGTAACCTTTAAGAGAGGCATAGCGTATCCACTCGAAAGAACGCGGATTGCCTCCCCTTTCGGTCATATTCCGAGCCCCGGAAAAACCCGCGGCGGCCACAAGGGTTCCCGCAGGCAAAGCCGCCTCACGCTTGCCTGTAGAGCGTTCGACGAAAAGCCCGTAACGATGCCTGCAAGTGCAATCAGCCATACGGTGATTGGCGTCAAAGAAATCTTTTGCCTGCGAGACGCTTAGTTTCTTTACGCTGCAGTTGCGGGCAAATACAGTATGGAGGTCGAGATTATCCATGGCGGGTAAGTTCATCCACCAACGGCTCTATCTTGGAATATTCATAACCCCTTGAAAGGGCGAACTTTATAAGTTTGAGCCGGCCATCCTTATCTTCCGAAAGACTCTTCCATTTGGCGCTGAGGAGCTTCTTCAAGCGGGCATCAGCCGCATCTACATCCACCTCTGACAAACCGGCGGATATGTCTTCATCGGAAAGGCCCTTTGCGCGGAGGGCGAATCTCACTTTTATCGGCCCCCAACCAGTAAGGGAAGACTTCTCCCTCGCAAAAGCGGAGGCATAGCGGGCATCATCCACAAACTTATCCGCCTTTAAAGACTCTACAATCCATGCAGCCATATCGGCATCTCCCTTGCATCTCTCCAAGGCCTTACGGCTAATGTCGGAAACGCAATATTCGCGCTTTACGCATTGCGCCTGCAGGGCGGAAAGCACTTTTTCTCTTGAAGGCGCCTTTTCCTTGGAAATCTCCTTTTCTTTAGAAGTCATAGCCGAAACTGATATATAAACCGAGCGGAGTCGCTGTGGAAAATTGTATATCCACCTTTATGGGCCCCGCAATGGAGTCGTAGCCGAATCCCAAAGCGCCTCCGTAAATGCCTTTAGAATTGTCGCCGAAAAAATCCAAAAGACTATGGGCGTCCTGCACGAAACCGCCTTTGAATGAAGCAAATCCATGCTCGAACAGCTTTACACGGAAATTCAGCTGAAAATTCATTGCGAAATTGTCCAGAATCATGCACCGGTGAAAGCCATCGAAAGGCATTTGCTGCTCGAAATAGCGCCCCGGCACGGCTCCGCCCACAAAGTTGGCAAGGAACATATTCTCTTTAAGAGAGATGCCCTCGCCCAACACATATCGAGTGTAAAAACTTGGAATTATTGAGAGCTTATCGCTTAAGCGTATATGCTGAAGATAATCCAGCATGAAAATCTGAGCGGAGTTTTTGCCAAGCACCCAACCATAATCCAAGCCTATCGTAAAGCCCTTTGTCGGGAAGTATTTATCATCCAAAGTATAGGCGCGGGCATTGGTGTAAAGCGAAAAATAATTGCGCTTGTAAGTATTTAAGGATTCGATTGTGTTAACTTCGTCTTCGAAGGTTTTTTCGCTGAGCCAAGTGTTGAGCCCGTAATAATCGTACTTTATGCCAAGCGCCATATCGAAATGCGATGCCCTGAAACCGCTCACATAGGTGTCTATTTTGTGATGCCAAAAACCTGCATCGCAAAAGAGGTCGTCCACCATCATATTGGCAAAGTTTTTCCCGGAAGTTACAGACAGATTTATAGCGGGAACATTCGGATAAGAGAGGGAATAATCTGCCTTGCCATACCAGTTCTGGCCGATTCTTGCCTCAAAATCAAATTTGGAGCCCCTGATTTTGTAGGCGTTGAAGCCGAAGCCGATGAGAGCCGACACTATATCTTCTGTATCCGCCCTTCCGGCAAGCCCCAAGCGGTGAATCGGACCCTCTACAAGATTGAATTGCAAATTATAGCCATCGAGTTCGCGCAATAGGGTGTAAGCGGCCTTGCTGAATGAACCGCTGGCGAAAATGATCGACACGGCTTCCTCTATTTGGTAAGATGTGACTCTCTGCCCTGCTTCAATGTTTATTTTACTCAAAAGGTAGGCGGCGTCTTTCTCCGAAATCCCCGGGAAACTAATCCGTGAAATGAGTATAGGATTAGTAGCTATATCTACAGCTCGGGCTTTTTTTATGGGTGTGCTGCGACCCTTAGTTTTGGAAGCTACAAGTTCAAGCATTTTTTCGGCTTTGAGAGCAGCGTCATAGCCCCTTTGGAGTATGGTGTCGATAGCTTCGGATTTGAAGCTGAGCATATTGAATTCTTTGAGATTCGGATTGATGAAAACATCCGACTCGAGAATATTTTTTTCGTAGGCCTCATTCGAAAGCATATCTATCATTTGGCCTATCACATTGCCTATGTTATCTACCTTTATGTCGGTTTTCTCTAACTGAGAGAATGCCACTCCTATCACTATATCCGCCCCCATGGCGC
>JAAZIW010000001.1 GCA_012800665.1 Rikenellaceae bacterium | reverse complement strand
CCTTAAGGGACGCTGCCCGGAGCTGCGGACTCAACGCTTTTGTGGGCAATCAGATAGCCGATTGGATGTATAAAAAACGAGTAACTGATTGGGAGCAGATGGCAAATATATCCAAGGCATCCAAACAAGCGCTGCAGGAAAAATACACTTTGGGAACAGTGGCTCCGGCTGGCAGCGCAATCTCTTCCGACGGTACGAAAAAATATCTTTTCCCTGCGGAATGCGCAATTTCCGAAGACAAAAAGTTAAAGTCTTTCATAGAGGCCGTCATGATTCCGGAAGAAGAGCGCAAAACGCTTTGTGTAAGCAGTCAGGCAGGCTGCAAAATGGCTTGCCGCTTTTGTATGACGGGGCGCCAGGGCTGGTGCGGCAACTTGAGCACAGCAGATATACTCAATCAATTTTTAAGCATAGACGAGAACGGAGAACTCACCAATGCCGTGTTTATGGGCATGGGGGAGCCTCTCGACAATTACGATGCCGTAAGCAGAGCGCTGGAAGTTATTACCGCCCCATGGGGTTTCGCCTGGAGTCCGAAGCGAATCACCCTGAGCACAATAGGGGTGTTGCCTGCTCTCAAGCGTTTTCTGGATGAGCATCGCTGTCATTTGGCTGTCAGCCTTCATAATCCTTTCCCGGAGGAAAGGGCGGAATTCATGCCCGTGCAAAAGGCTTATGATGCGAGGGAGATAATAGCTCTTCTTCGCACCTACGACTTCAGCGGTCAGCGCCGCGTCAGTTTCGAATACACCATGTTCAGCGGTTGGAACGATACCAAACACCATGCCGATGCCCTTATAAGGCTCTTAAGGGGTCTGGAGTGCCGCGTAAATCTCATCCGCTTTCACGAAATCCCCGATTTCCCTTACAAATCCTCATCTCTGCAAATCATGGCGGCTTTCAGAGACCGCCTGAACAACAACGGAATCATCTGCACCATAAGGGCCTCCCGCGGCGAGGATATTCTTGCCGCCTGCGGAATGCTGGCCGGCAAACAATATTAAAGAGATAAACACTATTAAACAGGCAAAAACCACAAAAGACGAAACAAGCCCGAAAATGAAAAAAATCATACTGATAATATCCATTCTGTTTTTTACTGCCTCTGCCTTTGCCCAGCAGAGTTATGATTTGGTTTCGTCCAGCGTCGATCCGGAAGGCGATGCAGTGGTGTTCAGGCAGATGCAGAATCGAATGTCGCAAATCCGTTCGCATTATGCCCGCCCCACAGTGGCGGTGGTGCTGAGCGGCGGCGGGGCGAAGGGGGCGGCTCATGTTGGTGTGCTCAAGCGTCTCGAGGAAAAAGGGATTCCCGTGGATATGGTGCTCGGCACCAGCATGGGCGGTTTGGTGGGAGGTCTTTATGCGCTTGGCTATACCCCTGCTTTTATGGATTCTCTTTTCCGTACAGCCGACTGGGATGTTCTTCTAAGCGATGATATCGACTCCAAATATGTGCCTTATTCCACCAAGATGAGGCGCTCGCGCTATAATTTGCTGGTGCCCTTCGATTTCCGTCCCGACAATTCGCGAAGAAAGCTTGAATTCGGCTCTCAAGAGTCGGAATCCAATGCGTTGGAGACATCTTCCAGCGCTTTTCTTAAAAGTCTCCCGTCCGGTTGGGTCAGCGGCTTGAATGCAGAAAATATGATTGCCCGCTTGTGCGCAAGCTATCGCGATTCCATCTCTTTTATGGATTTGCCCATACCTTACTGTTGTGTAGCGGCAGATTTAGTGAGCGGAAAATCCAAAAACTGGACAAGCGGTGATATTGCCTTGGCCATGCGCTCCACCATGAGCATTCCGGGTCTTTTCAATCCCGTTCGCTATGGCGATATGGT
>JAAZIW010000199.1 GCA_012800665.1 Rikenellaceae bacterium | reverse complement strand
TGAAAGTAATGAGTACGGGAGATTCCACAAGGAAGCCCTTGCCTAAACTGAGACCGAAGAATTGGCTGTACCACAAGAGGCCGGCCAAGCAGCAAAACACTAAATTATTACCCCAAACGCGGGTCTGTTTGTAGTCTCCCCAAGTTTTATTTTTGGTGTTCTGCGAGAAACAATAAACCGCATTGGTGAGAAAACCGCCGCAGGTAACAAGAAGCGTGGCCGGGAGCGAAGCAAAGATAGGCTTGGTCTCGGCCCATGTAAGAGGAGCTCCGAAACTAAGACCGATATTGAAGCAGGCGCTCATTAGGCCGGCTAAAACCGCCACAAACAATCCTTTTCCGAAATTGAAGTCTTTAACAGCCTTCTTTTTCTCTTCCTCAGGCATGCTTGCGGATTTCATTGCACCTGCGACTCCTATTATGGCTATTCCCACAAGGGTGACAATCACGCCTATAATTACTGCAGATGTAAGATCCGCTGCGCGACCCGTAAGGACAGGTCCCAAGATTGCTCCAAGGGCGGAACAGGTACCGAGGGCTATGCTTTGACCCAATGCAACGCCCAAATAGCGCATGCTCAGGCCGAAGGTAAGCCCGCCTACTCCCCATAGCACACCGAACATCATCGTCAGCAGACTTTCCTTAGGATGAGATGCGAAGAGTTCCCATAAGCTTTCTCCGGCAGGAACCGCCAAAAGAGCTCCCAAGAGGGGGAAAAGCAACCACGCAAAGACGCCTTGAACAATCCAGTAGCTTTCCCAGCTCCAAGACTTTATCTTATTGATGGGAACATAGCTGCTGGACTGGCAAAACGCCCCTATTGCTATAATAATGAGTCCGATAAATATATTCATCGCTTAGAGGTAACTTCTTGTTCGTATTTTTCGATTTCCGGGATGAAGGCCTCACCCACGGGAACCTCGTTTTTAAGATTGAAATAATCGAACACTGCACCGAACGGGAGGGTTTTGGCCTCTTCCATGAGAGCCAGGCGCTGGAAGCCCTTGTCGGCTTTTTCGTATTCGCGAAGTTTGGCGAGGGGCTCCAAGAGGGCGCTCAGCAAGCACTTCTGTGTGGCGCGGGTGCCTATCACATATGCGCCTATGCGATTGATGGCGGCATCGAAATAATCCAAACCTATATGGCTGCGCGAAAGAGCATCCGCCCTGACAATTTCTTTGAATAAATCCAGAGTTTGATCGTTCATGATGGTAACGTGGTCGGAATCCCAGCGGATGGGACGGCTCACGTGAAGCATGAGTTCGGGAACAAACAAGAGCAGAGAGGCAACCATATCGCTCACATTCTCAGTCATTTCGTAATGACCGGTATCCAGGGTATAGATCAGATTGCGGGTGGCGCAGTAGCCGCCGACAAAATCGTGAGACCCCACGGTATAGCTTTCGAGACCTATTCCGAAGAGTTTTGCCTCTAAGCAGGTCTTCATGTCGGGAAGTTCTTCCTCAAGAATCTCATCCAAGCTTTCCGCGAAAATCCTGCGGTAAAGGTGACGGTCCACAATCAAATCCTTCGAACCATCATGCACCCATATATTCATTATACACGGGTCTCCCTGAGCTTTGCCCATTGCATCTGCAATGCGGCGGCATCTCTTGGTATGCTCAATCCAGAATTCGCGTATGGCCGGGTCGGGATTGGAAAGCGAGAGATTGCCGCTTTTCGGATGCCCGAAGGAGGTGGAATTGAAATCCAATTTGAAACCATTCTCCTTTGCCCACTGAATCCAACTTTCAAAATGCTTTACCTCAACCTCGTCGCGATCCACGAATTTGCCTTGGAAATCGCCGTAGATTTCATGCAAATTAAGCCTGTGACTACCGGCTATGAGACTTTTTGCAAATAAGACATCCTTACGGACCTCATCGATATTGCGGGCCCGTCCGGGATAATTGCCTGTGGTTTGGATACCGCCCGACAGGCCGGCATCGCTTTCAAAACCCATAACGTCATCAGTCTGCCAGCAATGCAGGGATATGGGGGTTGCTTCAAGAATTTCGACTGCTTTGTCTGTGTCTACGCCAAGTTCGGCATAGCGCTCGCGCGCTACTTCGTAAGACTTGAGAATTTGTGCTTCTTTCATAATATTTGTGTTTTAATTGTTTGGCAAAAAAGTTTTTACTGCGAAGGCAGAGGCAATAAGGCGCCTTATTTCCCATCTGTCTTTAAAGAGGCCTGCCGCCTTTGCCTGAATCATCACATTTCCTATGGCGGTAGCTTCTGTCGGCCCTGCTATAACGGGAATGCCGATGGCATCCGCAGTCCATTGATTAAGGAGGTCATTGGCGCTGCCGCCTCCTATTATGTGAAGTTTTTCAATCTTAAACGGGGCAAAGCCCTGCAACATCGTTAGCACTTCTTTATAACGATCCGCCAATGAATGATAAATGCAACTTACCATTTGAGCATCGCTCACATCTCTTCCAAGCGCGGCCTTAATCTCCATAACCATATCTTCCGGAGCGGCAAAACGGGGGTCATCCGGATTGATGCGCCCTTTAAAGGCAGCCTCCGCAAGCGCCATCTCCATAAGGGCGGCATAGCCATAATCTTTCCCTTGGGCCTTCCAAATCTTTCTACAACTCTCAAGCAACCACATTCCGGTAATATTCTTAAGGAAACGGGTGGTCCCCTCTATCCCTCCCTCATTGGTAAAATTCAAGCGTGCCGATTCTTCATTTATGATGGGAGCCGGCGCCTCTATCCCCATAAGGCTCCAAGTGCCGCTGGAGAGATAGGCAAAATGCTCATCCTCAGCAGGTACCGCTATTATTGCCGATGCCGTGTCGTGTCCTGCAACAGCTATTACCGGCAACTCTCCAAGCCCTGTCTCTAAAGCGATTTCTTTCTTTAATGTGCCTACTTTTATGCCCGGCTGTACAATAGGCAGAAGAATATCCGTACGGATGCCGAGCTTTTCCAATAATGCCTTATTGAATTGACGGGAGTTTTGGTCCATCATTCCGGAGGTGGAAGCATCGGTATATTCGCAAACTTTGTTTCCTGTCAATAAAAACGAGAGCAGGTCAGGCATGAAAAGCAAGCTTTCCGCCGTCATAAGGGAGCTGTCGTTTTCGCGGGTTTGAGCAAATAATTGGAAGATGGTATTGAAATTCATTATTTGGATGCCGGTGGATGCATAAAGCTCTTTGCGAGGGATGATTTCATATACTTTTTCCGGAATTCCCACAGTATAAGGGTCCCTATAGCATCGGGGATTTCCCAGCAAAGAGCCGTCAGTACCTATAAGTCCGAAATCGACACCCCATGTGTCAATTCCAATGGAATCGATTTTAATATTCTGGGAGCCAAGCTCTTTCAGGCAACTTACAAAATGGCGGAACATGGCATGTACATCCCAATACATGCGGCCGTCTTTTTGAATTATCTCTGATGGAAACCGGTAAACTTCTTCCATTGAAAAGGACTTTCCATCACATCTGGCAAGAATCCCTCTGCCCGAAGTTGCCCCGCAGTCAAAGGCAAGGAAAGAGTGCATTTTAGTGTTGTGGCTCATAAACTTTATTTAATGATGCAAATTTATTATGATATTTGTTTGATATAGTGCTGTTTATGCAATGAAAACTTTGATTTTTGACAAAATGTGAATATCTTTCGCCTATGGAAGATTCAATACACCTGAAATACTTGGCGGTCGGGCCCAACGACTTGCTTTGGGGCATGGCGGTTAATTCAGTGGGCTTTCAGAATGTAAAGGCAGGCGAGCCATATCCCCCGCAAGGGCATCCCTCCCGCTATCTTTTTACCCGCGAACGCGGCAGGACTTTGGATGAATATCAGCTTTTGTATCTCACTCGAGGGAAAGGGACTTTCAAAAGCGCATCCGTTCCCAATTCCGTTTCTGTACAAAAAGGGTCTTTTTTCCTTTTGTTTCCGGGCGAATGGCACTCCTATGCGCCGGATTCGGATACCGGATGGAAAGAATATTGGATAGGATTCAAAGGGCCTCAGATGGATACTTGGGTCAAGAATGGTTTTTTCACCCCTGCCAAGCCAGTTTGGAATGTGGGCCTGCAAAGCGATGTGGTGGAATTGTATATGGAAGCCATCAATACCGCAGACAAGCAGGAATCAGGTTTCCAGCAGCGCCTGTCCGGAGTTGTTTCGCATCTTTTGAGCTTGGCATGGTTCCGCGCCCGCAATGAGGCCTTCTCTGAATCGGCCCAGCAAATGAACAAGGCGAAAATCTTGATTGCGGACAAATACAATACTATCCGCCCGCAGGAGATTGCGGAGCATCTTTGTATGGGCTACACCAATTTCAGGCGAATCTTCAAAGATTATACAGGTTTTTCTCCCGCCAAATACATTAAGCTTGTGCGAATGAATCATGTAAAAGAAGCCCTTACCAACACAAATCTTCCTGTCAATCAAATAGCCTTCGATGCCGGATACGAAAACGAGGATTATTTCTTCACCGCATTCCGTCAGCATACCGGAATGACACCCCTGGAATATCGCTCATTTACGCAGGGGAAGTAGAGGCTTCTGTGGTTGCGGACATTATAAATTATCACTGCCTCTGCTGCTCTCGTAAAAGTGGACACGGGATGGTAGAAAAAGATTGAATATTGTACCTTTGTGATTATTAAGGAAGTTGCCCGAAGACAACACCAGTCAGACTCTACCGGAAAGGAGAAACTTTTATGG
>JAAZIW010000198.1 GCA_012800665.1 Rikenellaceae bacterium | reverse complement strand
CTTGTGACACGCATATTCCACTCTAAGCCATCACTTTGAGCTGACTTAGATAGGTTGGATGAGCCAATATAGGCAGTATTCATTCCGGAGTTTCTGACAAAGATATACGACTTGGCATGAAGACGCTCTATATCAGTATTATATGAAATTCTAATCTCAGTATTTGGAAGCTCTGCCAACTGTTCAATAGCTTTAGCTTCAGTAATACCACAATAAGTGGTTGTGATTATGCGTAAACGTGTTTCCTTTCGGTTACAAAACTTTTTAAGATCTTCCATCAAGAGACGAACACCCGAAATTCTGAGGAAAGATATTATAAAACATATTTCATCGGCGCTTGCAATTTCGCGACGTATCTCCTCACCTAAAGACAGCGCACTACTCCCGCCTGTAAAAAGGTTGCTGACACGGAAACCGGATATGGGGCGAATAGTCTTAGAATTGCTCTCAGTTTGCAAAGCAGATTGTTGTTGGCTCATAACCTCCACGAGCAGGTCAGATGGCTTTTTAATCTGCTTATCCTCAATTAAGCCGGCATCTATCATTATCCGATTGACAAGATTTACGCGATCTTGCTGTCCCTCTATATCTTCAAGCTTCTGACGAATTGCCTTCGCAAGATAATCAGCCAAGATTTGCGGTGATTCCGCCTCATCTATCGCTTGCTCAACACATACCAATCCCGACTGCTCGGCATCGTTCATACGCTTTTCAGTCTCTTGGTTAATGATGTGTTCGTATATTCCTTTCTTTAGCATAATTTTTATGATTTATCTAAGCTATTTATACATAGCTGTCATGGTTTACAGCAAAAAATCCAGACACTGCCACGAAGGGCGAATTTGCCAAGAATGGCCCTTTATTACTTGCTTAATTCTTTTATGAATGACTGCGGAAGAGCTACGTTAGGCAGTTCCAGCGCATTCCGGAAAAGAGGCGCTATTTCGTGATCACTGAATCCGGCAATACCGCAACCAATCCTTGTGACATAGAATAACAATTCTGAATGGAGACGTGCGTAGTTGATAAAATCTTCTACGTACGGCTTAATCGTATCTACACCGCCCTGCATCGTAGGAATGGCGTAGCATTGTCCTGTGGGTCCGACCCCGACACCCCACTCTGCACCGAAGTTCTTATGAGCGATACGCGCAGCGCCACCAGCATGGGCGCCGACAAGGTTGCTTCCGAACACGAATATCTCATTTGGTTCGAGGTGTTTGATAAAATCGGGTGTAATCTTTTGTTCCATATCAATAATTCCGGTTTAAATCTTTTGTACTTTAATTCAGAGAAAGTTACTTGATTGACATGTGTTACAATGCAAATATGCATTTCTTTAAAAAAACAAATTTATTCGAGAGTAATAGACTCAAGAAATGGATTATTAAAGAAAATTCCTGAAATTTGTAATTGATTTGCCTGAGGCTATCTCAAAATGCAGTTCAGCTATCCCAAGATCAATTTCGGTGTATCCAATCAATGAGAATACTTTTCTTGCTGTCACTTTATCTCCGCCTTTGTACTCGAAGAAGAACTTCTGCTGGTTGACTGCAGTAGGGGCGAGCAGGGCTGCGTTCACTCCATCATTGAACCATTTCGGCGTGATGCCGCTGACATTGCTCACATCTTCCGGCTTCTTGCTCCTGCGACTGACGCCTTGAGTCTCGCCGTATCCAAGGGAAATATAGCATACTATCTTTTCATTCTCTCCAAGCACATAAGTGTCGGGAATCTTGCTATAGGACAATCCCACCCAACAAGTGTTCAAGCTCAGCTGCTGCGCAAACAGAACAAGCTGTTCTCCATAATATCCGGCCCTCTCGTTAAGGTCTTCAGCTTTTCTTCCGGATATCACAAGATAATTGTTCACGCCTCTGAACTTTCCGTACTTTGCTAACGGACCTTGGAAAGCCTTCGGCTCATTGAGAATAAGTTGGATGTGGAGGTCTCCGGCGGCGTTTATCTCATCTATCTTGTTTTTAAGCAGATGAGATGTTTCTTCGGAAATGGGAATATCCTTGTAAGCCCTTACCGAATGCCGGGCCTCAATCGCTTCAATTAAAGTCATATTCTTATCCATTTTTATTCTCAGAGGTGTAGTTGTTCATGAGAGCGGCACATTAACGAAGGGTGCGTTTCTTCCCGCCCCACGGGTCCCAATCCCAAGTAATGCCGAAATTATCGTATTCTTCTTTTGTGATGGGTTCGAGGAAATTGTGGACACCATAACTCGGAATGCCCCAGGCCACATCATGGTCTTTGCCCACTCGTCCCTCTTTAAGGTTGTCAATCTCTTTAATATACCTGACACCGTTATCATCCTCCCGGACTACGGCATCCGCTTCATAATTGGCAAAGTATTTCATTTTTTTGAGTTATTAAAAAGTTCTTCCGTGGTCAGCCACTCGCATCCCACCATCTTGTTTCAGATGCCATTTCTTTTCGAAAAAGCCTTGTCCGCTGCCGGAAGAACTTAAATAGTTATAATGATTTGCAAATATTTATTGAGAGGGGATTTAGTTTCCATAAATCTTCCGTTTTGTGGCATTAACCTCATTAAGGAAATACTTGTTCCTGATAGATTTCATCTCAACTAAATCAATATTCCGCTTCAACAGGTCTTCAAGGGCATACTTGAAGTCGAAATAATTGTTAAAATAATCATACTTGACTGGAGACTCAAACACTACAAGAAAGTCAATGTCGCTATCTTCGTTAAATCGGTCAGTTACGGCGGAACCGAAAACATGCAGACTATTGACATTGTACTTGATGCACAATGCGTTTATAGAATCAATATGACTATCTATGTATGACACAAAGCAAAGATATGGAATTTTTTCTTAGAAAGAAATAATCACGAATTAGATAGCATCTGTTTCCCGATAGAAAACCTTTCGAAAAAGCCTTGTCCGCTGCCGGAAGAACTTATGCAATTATAATGATTTTTTAGATAACATTTGCAAAATAAAAAACGCCCTCCAAGTATGCTGTCTTGCGACGCGCCTGGAAGGCTTATTATCTCTTAGTTAAAAACTTTCTTTATGGTTTTGCGAATGTAAGAATCTTTTTTGAAAAAAACTAAATTTTCCCTTTTAGTCGGCCGGATTATTATGTATCTTTGTCTAGCACCGGTCATATTATCCGGTATTTTTTAAAAAAAATTGTCAAGAGTTTAGTTGTAACTTAACTTTTTTATGCCTAAATTTGCACTCCTAAATATAGAAGCGGTTGAAGGAAACCAAACGTTTGAAAAATTGCTCGTTGATGGCATAGCTCCGTTTGATACGTTTGAGAATAATTTGGAAGCCAAAGATCGAAGAAGTTTGGAAAAAATTTACTTCTATATGAATGAAGTTGCCAACAACAGAACGTTGCCAAACACTAAGTTTAAGGATGTCACGCCCAAGAGAGAGAAAGTGAAGGAATATGAATTTAAAGATGGCGATTTGCGTGTTTATGGCATATCGAAATTTAGTGGAAAGATAATTATTTTGGGCGGGTATAAGAATCAACAGAAGAAAGATTATCGAGCATTCCGATCTCTTAAGAAACAATATTTGAATCAAGAACTAACCAAAACCAATAACAATGAAAAGAGCAGAACTCCTAAAAAGTGAAGGCTACTGGATAGCTAAACTTCAGACTGATCTCTATAGAGAGCTGATTTCTTTTATGAAGAGAACCAACAGAAACAGCTCTCAGCTTGCTGATTATCTTGGTTGTAGTAAAAGTTATATATCACAGCTTCTTAATGGTAATTTTGACCACAAATTGAGCAAGCTAGTTGAACTCTCTCTTGCAATCGGAAAGGCACCGATTCTTGAATATAAGGATATATCAGGATATGTCCTTGAGAATGATAAAACTTATTCATCTGTCATTGTTTCATCAAGTAAAAATTCAAAGAGTAATATGCCTGAGAGTTACTTCACTACTAAAAATTGTCCATCATTCTCCATAAGCGTATGATACGTACGATTCCATATAAAATTTCACATATAGAAACAGTCCAGTTTGCGATATTTCCTGATAATTTAGTTAATGGTCAGGATGTGCTTGTGAATACGAATTGCGGATATAATGTTAGTTCCGACTTAAATCAAGTTAGGAATGTCATCAGCGTTAATTATACCCAAAATGAGAAGCTGCTGATGGTTGTGCAACTTGCATGTTATTATGATATTGCACCTGAAGGCGTAGAGGCAATCAAATCAGAAGGAAAAATTCCGGTTGATTTTCTACGTTATATGGGCTCTATTTCCATTGGCACCATTAGAGGTGTCATTCACGCAAAAACAGAGGGGACAGTTCTAAATCCCGTGGTAATGCCTCCGGTAAACCTTGAGGAAATGATTGAGAATGATTTAGTACTCTCTGAAACAAATCCGGTTGAACAAGAACAGAAAAAATAGTTTTTGAATCAATTTGGATGAACAAAGATTATCAGCATTTTCTCGCTTGTCTGCAAGGAAGAATCGAGGCGAACAGGATTTATACTGATGAACTTCGGACTTTCGCATGGGGGACTGACGCCAGTTTCTACCGTCAAATCCCGAAAGTCGTGATACGCAGCAAGGATGAGGACGAAATATCCCTGATTCTGGAGGCCGCTTCAAAATTCAGGATTCCTGTGACATTCCGTGCCGCAGGAACCTCTCTGTCAGGCCAGTCCGTAACGGATTCTGTGCTTGTAGTCGCAGGGAAAAACTGGGAACGCTTTGAAATCGGACCTGAGGCTGATACCGTTTCTCTTCAGCCTGGTCTTATCGGTGGCAAGGTTAACTCAATACTGGCTGAGTATGGAAGAAAACTCGGTCCGGACCCTGCATCCATAGATAGTGCAATGATAGGAGGCATCGTGATGAATAACGCTTCCGGAATGAGTTGCGGCGTTCATTCCAATTCCGACAAGATGCTGGTGTCCGCCCGTATCGTCCTGGCGGACGGAACTGTGCTGGATACAGGCTCGGGGGAGAGCCGCGAACGCTTCAAGAAGACGCATCCGGAATTTCTGGCAGCTCTGACGGCTCTTCGTGATGAGGTTTTGGCTGATAAAGAACTTACGGAACGTATCCGCTATAAATATTCCATCAAGAATGTAACCGGTCTGAATATACTGCCGTTGGTGGAATATGAGGACCCGTTCGAAATAATAGCTCATTCTATTGTCGGCTCTGAAGGAACCCTGGCTTTCCTCAGTGAGGTGGTCATGCGTACGGTGCCGGTCGATCCGCTGCAGGCCAGTGCGATGATTTATTTCCGTGACATCAAGGATGCGGCAAAGGCTGTCGTGGCACTGCGCAGTCTTGAAATCAATGCAGCGGAAATGCTGGACAGCAGGTCGCTCTCCGCAGTTCAAGATACAACAGGGAAAAACCTTACGGCAGTGCTTACGCAGGTCGTTGCATCTTCAGAGGATGAACTTCATGCCAGGATCGCAGCCGTGAGTGATGCATTGTCCGCCTTTGATACGGTAATCGGAGTTAATTTCTCTACAGACAAGGAGACTTGTGCCAGATATTGGGCCATACGCTCAGGAATATTTCCTATGGTTGGTGGAATGCGCAGACAGGGGACAACTTGCCTGATCGAGGACGTCGCGTTCCATATCGAAGACCTTCCCGATGCTACCGCAGACCTGTCGGCATTGCTGGACAAACACGGTTATGATGACTCGTGCATCTATGGTCATGCCCTCGATGGAAATTTTCATTTTATTATCAACCAGTCTTTTGACTCCGAATCCGAGGTCGCTCGTTATGAGGCGATGATACGGGATACAGCCAAACTGGTCGTTGAAAAATATGACGGTTCTCTTAAAGCCGAACACGGTACGGGACGCAACATGGCTCCTTTTGTACTCTACGAATGGGGAGATAAGGCTTTTGATGTAATGAAACGTCTGAAAGCAATCTTCGACCCGAAAGGCATACTCAATCCGGGCGTAATTTTCAATGATGATCCGCTCTGTTTCATCCGTGATTTCAAGGCCCTGCCGGTTTTACATCCCGGTGCCGATGCTCCGGTAGAGATAAATTCTCTGTTCGACAAGATAAACAAGTGCATTGAATGCGGTTTCTGCGAGGTAAACTGCGTTTCCTGTGGATTTACGCTGTCTTCCCGCACGAGGATTGCCACGATGCGTGAAATCACCCGTCTGCGTAATGACGGCAGTGATCCTGTACGTCTGAAAAAGCTTGAGAAACAATATGTTTATGCAGGTATGGACACCTGCGCCGTAGATGGTCTGTGTTCCACTTCGTGCCCTATGGACATTAATGTGGCGGATCTTACTCACGAACTGAGACGTCAGACAATAGGCGGTTTTGCGCGTGGCGGATGGAAGCTTGCTGCCGAGCATTACGGGGTTGTTAAAACGATGCTGCGCGGCATTCTGGGTGTGGCCCAGGCAGGAAGATTCGTGCTTGGAGACAAGGCTATGTCCGCATTGTGCTCCGGTCTTCACAATGGCATGGGCATTCCATTGTGGACAACGGCATTTCCCGGCCCTTATGCCTGTAAAGTGCAAAAAAGGGCTTGCCCGACGAATGAACAGGTGAATCAATCAAGACCGAAGGTGGTTTATTTTCCCTCTTGTCTCAATCAGATGATGGGTGCTTCAAAAAACGACTTTTACACGCGGCCTTTGGCAGATGAGACCGTTGCGTTGCTCGAAAAGGCCGGGTTTGAAGTCCTTTTCCCAAAAAACATGAAGAATCTGTGCTGTGGGATGATATGGGAAAGTAAGGGGATGCCTGATATTGCGGATAAAAAAACAGCGGAACTTGAAAAGGCGTTGCTCAAAGTTTCCGATAACGGTAAATATCCCATTTTATGCGACCAAAGCCCTTGCCTGCATCGTATGAGAAACCATATCAAGGCTTTGAGGCTGTACGAACCTGCTGAATTCATCTGGACTTTCCTGCGGGACCGTCTGACATTTACGAAATTGCCGAAGACTGTTGCCGTACACATCACCTGCACAACGCGGCAGTTGGGCCTTGCGGACATGCTTGTGAAAGTAGCGGGGCTGTGTGCTGAGAAGGTGGTTGTCCCGGAAGGTGTCGGCTGTTGCGGTTTCGCCGGAGACAAGGGAATGACCAATCCCGAACTCAATAAATACGCCTTGCGCAAACTCCGCGACCAGGTCTCCGGAATAGAAGTAGGCTATTCCAATTCCCGCACTTGTGAAATAGGCCTTCAGCACAACTCCGGCATCCCGTATTGCTCCATCATCTATCTTGTGAATGCCTGTACGGAAAGAACACACGAGTAATGCAAGGACGGAATAGGTTAAAGCCGCACTCTATTTCCCGATGCAAAACCGGCTGAATATAGTATCGAGCAGGTCATCTGTGGTAACGGCGCCGAAGATGGTGCCGAGTTCGTAGATGGCTTCGCGAAGGTCTTGGGCGACAAGGTCAGTGGGGGTTTTGCGATCGAGGCCTATAGAGACCTGACGCAAGGCGGCAAGGGCGCGCTCAAGGGCTTCGAAATGGCGTAAATTGGTCACTAAGGTGGCGCTTGCATTGTCGGTGGCAAGAGCACTGCGCTTCGCACCGCCGACAGCACCGGAAGCACCATTAACACCGCCATCGCTAACCGAAGCGCCATCAGTACCGGAAGAAGCTCCATCAGCAAGCCTACCCGAAACACCGCCGGCACCACCTGCCACCCCCTCCAAACTCCCCACCAGCCGGCGGCGAAGTTCATCGAGGCCCTCGCCGGTTTTGGCGGAAATATCCAAAATGGAAAAGCCGGAGGGCACTTCAAGTTCTTTTGAAACCAAGTATTCCGCAAGCCGCTCCGTAAGGGTTTCGGGGTCAATGTCATAAGTCCCGAAGGCAGGATATTTAATAGGTAGAATAGTATAGGAGCGGTCTTTTGTGGGGAATTTTTCGGGCTCTATCTTGTCGTAGGCATCCACCTTGTTGCGCACCAAGAGCAGAGTTTTTTCGGGGGAGACCCTCGCCACTATGGCGGCGCAATCTTTTTTCAGATTATCAAAAGGTATGCATCCATCCAATACGCCAATCACCGTTTCGGCCTTGGAAATACTCAAATAGGAGCGCTCTATTCCTATCTTCTCTATCTTATCGCTGCTTTCGCGGATGCCGGCGGTATCGATGAAGCGGAAAAGCACGCCATCCAAATTCAGCGTTTCTTCTATGGTATCGCGCGTAG
>JAAZIW010000023.1 GCA_012800665.1 Rikenellaceae bacterium | reverse complement strand
CCACAGGCAAGCCCTATGTTAAAGGAAATATCGGCTCCCCCTACTCTATTGTGGATTATTACGATGTAAATCCTTATTTGGCAGATGAGCCTGAGCGCAGGATGGAGGAGTTCAAAGAACTCCTTGAGCGCAGCCGTAAAGCCGGTATGAAAGTCATAATAGACTATGTTCCAAACCATGTTTCTCCCGACTGCAAGAATATCCCTGTCCACGACTTTTTCGATTATGATTGGGAGGACACGCTTAAGATAGATTATTCCAAAAGGGAGACTTGGGATATAATGCTTGAAATCGCCCTATTTTGGGCTTCGCTGGGCGTGGACGGCTTCAGATGTGATATGGTGGAGCTTGTGCCTCAAGAGTTCTTGAAATGGCTTATAAACTCTGTTAAAAAGACTTATCCTTCTTTTATTTTTATCGGAGAGGCCTACGAAAAGTCCAATTACTACAAGTTCATACGCGAACTCGGCTTCGATTATTTATATGATAAATCGGGTTTTTATGATATTGTACGGGATGTTATATGTGGCGGGCGCAGCGCTCGCGAGCTTAGTTATAATTGGCAGGAATTAGGCGGTTTGCAAGGCAATATGCTGAATTTCTTGGAGAACCATGATGAGCAGCGTATAGCAAGCAGCGCCTTTGCCGGTTCTCCTCAAAAAGCTTATGCCGCCCTGACTTTCGGAGCTCTTTTCAACAATGCATCCTTCATGCTTTACGCAGGCCAGGAGTTGGGCGAAAGCGCTGAGAATGGGGCGGACGGCATAACTTCCATTTTCGATTCGGTGAGTGTGCCGGCTCTGAAACAGCTTACAGACAGCTTTAATACAGGCAAACGCCTGCCCATGAAAGAATCTCGCGTGCTTTCGCGATACAAGAAAATACTTTCTTACGTTCGTAAATTCGAGGGACTTTTCAATTGGGACCTCTGCTATTGTCAGCCGGAAGGTAGCGGCTTCAATCCAGACAGGCACTTTGTATTCCTGCGTTATGGCCCGAAGGGCGCATGGTTAGTGTTCTGCAATTTCTCTGACGAGCCCGCAAATGTGAATATACTAATCCCGGAAGAACTCAAACGGCATATCAGCGTTTTAGTTAAGGGTGGCAATGCAAATGTCATCAAAGAGACTGATGCGCCTATCGCCATTTCTGCCAAGGCTTGCGATTCGGCCATCATTTCCATGTAATCAACAGGTGGATTTGAGGGCTGAGAATTTAGGCATTGTTCCGAAAAAATATTAAATTTGTCTTTTGTATCTAAAAGCAGATAGCCGATATGGACAAGCAGGAGGCAAAGATAAGAATAGAAGAGTTGCGTGAGGTTCTCAGGGAGAACAGCAGGCGTTATTATGTGCTCAATGCCCCAACCATGTCGGACTTCGACTTTGATATGCTCATGCACGAGTTGGAGGATTTGGAGGCGGAATGGCCGGAATTCAAGACATCCGACTCCCCCACCCAGCGCGTCGGGAGCGATCTTAAAACAGGCTTCGTCCAGCGTCCTCATCGCTATCCAATGCTCTCGCTTACAAATACTTATTCCATTGAAGAAGTGGAAGAATTCTCTGCCCGAGCAGAGAAAACTCTCGAATCGGACTTTTCGTATTGCTGCGAATTGAAATTCGACGGCACCGCCATCAGCCTAAGCTATCATAACGGCAGACTCTACAGGGCGCTCACCCGCGGTGATGGCATCAAAGGGGATGATATTACCGAAAATGCAAAGAGCATCTCCAATATTCCCAAACAGCTTCACGGAGATTATCCCCAAGAATTTGAAATCAGGGGCGAGGTGCTCATGCCCTACGAGGCTTTCGACAGCTTGAATGCCGAGCGTGAAGCAAATGAAGAAGCTCCGTTCGCAAATCCGCGCAATGCCGCATCAGGCTCACTTAAACTGCTGAATCCCAAGGAGGTGGCGCGCCGTGGCCTGATTTGCACGCTTTACAGCATTCCGCCACAAAGCGGTCTCGATTTTGTGAGCCACGACCAAGCAATGCAGGCCGCTGACTCTTGGGGGCTGCCTGTTTCCAAAGAACGGAGGCTCGCCAAGGACATAAGCGAAATCAAGAATTATATCGACTATTGGGATAAAGAGCGCAAATT
>JAAZIW010000197.1 GCA_012800665.1 Rikenellaceae bacterium | reverse complement strand
TAAAATGTAACTCTCTGACTATCAGCGAAATCCTTAAAGAACACCCGAAAATTTAGCTGACCTTCTTTTATGTTCTGCCTCATTATCAGCACTTTCCATTTTACGCCCTGTGTCTCGTCCTCTTATTTCTGCCACATGGTAGGGCGTTTTCGCCGGTTTTTGCTTGACCTCATCCTCATCACGCCTTCGCAACCCTCTTTTCCGCCACATGGTAGGGCATTTAAGGCCTTTTCCGTCATACCCCCGCCAAAAAAACCATGCGGCTACGGCGTTTTAGGCCTTTTTTGTTATACCATGTAGTCAATCTAGAGACAACCAAAGCCAGCGATGAACCGATTTCTTAGATCTTGAATTTTATGGGGCTGATGAAGCGAGCAGTCGGCAGCTTGCCTTCTTGTCGCCCCTACTCAATATAGAGGGCGGCTTTGTCGCGGCTGCTCGCTTCCTGCGGACTCCTTGACGGCTAACTCCTCCCTTTTATGTCGCTTCGCTCCATAACGGTCGTCAGACACACGCCGTCACGGGACGGAGTCCTCTGGTCGCTCGACTTACCACCGCTCCTCAAAGCCCTCTACCATTGAGTATGGCGACAGTTTGCTTCAGCAAAGGCGAATGCCTGCTCCTCCAGGGACCCGTGCCACCCTCGGCATCGTAAGAGGGACGGACCATGAAGCGAAGCGGAGCCACGAAGTGCTATCGCGAAGCGGAATGGTGGGGTCGAGCGTAGCGAGACGGTCTTCGGAGGAGGCAGCCATCGCCGCTGCAGACCGTCGCTGCACACTACCGATGCAAGCAAGTTACGCTTTCGAAAACAGTGCAGCCATCGCCGCTGCAGACTGGTGCTGCACATTACCGATACAGCTAACTAAGCTTTCGAAAACAGTGCAGTTACATCGTCGAGGGAGAGGGTGTCGGAGATGTCGAAGTTGCCGTTGCGGGTGCGGCGGAGTCTGGTGAGGAAGGCTCCGCTGCCGAGGGCTTCTCCGAGGTCTCGGGCTAATGAACGGATGTAGGTGCCTTTGCTGCAATCCACAAGAATTTCAGCGCCGATCAGTTTATGCCCGCCGAGCTCCGCAACATGAATTCTGTTGCCGGCCGAACTGTTCGAAGCCGAAGTCGGAGCGGAAGCAGAAGCAGAAACGGAATGAGAAGCAGAATCTGGAACCAAAGTCGAAGCAGGAGCCGGAGCCGAAGCTGGAAAAGAATCTGGAGAGGTAACCGGAACCGAAGAAATGGCTGGAACCGAAGTCGTAACCAAAGAAGAAGCCGAAGCAGGAACAGAAGCAGAAGCCGGGGCAGTCCTTTCGAGCGGAATATCGTAAGCCGTTAATTTGAGAGAATAAATATTTATTCTTGAAGCTTTCAGCAAAGAAGAGTCTATGGGCTTGCCGGCTTTATAGAGTTTACGGGCCATTTCATAGGCGCGCACCCCATCTATGTTTTTAGCGCTGAAAAGCGGTGCAATCTGCCATTGCTCTCCGATAAATTGCGGTAAAGCGGCTTCTAGACTCTCGCGCGAAACCCCCTCCAAAGAAAACACTGCATCTATTTCCTTTTCGCGGTCGTAAGAGGGAGTGGTGGCTCCGAAAGCGACTCCTGCAAGATATTGCTTAGGCGCCGCTTGCAATTCTTCTGCAAGTTTGGTGGCTTTGCCAATACAGACGAGCAGCACTCCGCTTGCCAAAGGGTCCAGCGTGCCGGCATGGCCCACCTTCAGATTGCGCTTGCCGAAATGCCTTTGCGCCGTGAATTTGATTTTGCGTATCACATCTGCGCTGGTCCATCGGTAAGGCTTGTCCACGGGAATAATTATCCCTTGCGGATAATCATCTATATTCCCCGATAAAACCAATCCCTTATATGCCCTCAGAACTTCCATTGCTTATTTCTTGTCTTTCCTCCGTAGCGGCATTGGCGCGGTAATGCGGAGCATAGAGGCATTCTATTTGAGCCGCCGGACTTTGGAAAGAGCCGGCTCGGGTAACATAATATTCTTCGCTGATGAAGGTTTTCTCTTCGGGATAAGACTCATACCAGAGCTCGATGCGGTCGGCAAATACACTGCGGTAGCAATTCCAGCGATAGCCGGAAATCTGGTTTACAGGCACAAGTCCTGCCGTATGCGGAAGAATAATATGGACGAAACTGCGATTTTCTTCATTGGTGATTTCCCAAGAGATGCGTATGCGGTCGCCGATTTTCAGCGAATCCAGGCTCTTTTCGGAAACAGAGCCGGAGAGAGGTGAATACCGGTCGGCACCTTGAGAGCCGGAGAGGAGCAGATACCGGTCGAAATCATTGGCTTCGGTGATGGTTTTTCCGCCTATGCTCATACCGTTTCCGGTGGCCTTTATTTCGTTAAAAGGCATGCTGTAAGTGGCAGAGAGCGCCAATACACGGGTGTCAAGAATCTCCGGACTTGCTTTCATAACGGCGGCAATGGCCTCAATATAGCCCGGGTCATTTTCCCAATGCTGGGTTTCTTTCTGAAGCATTATCCAAAGCCTTATTCCATCGGCTATGTCGGAGCGACCATGCAAATCCATCAAACGGCAGATGCTGCTGTGCGCATCCAGTTCGCTTTCCAAAAGCCCCCTCCAAGGCATTACCGCATTGGGATAATAAATCCCACCGTGCCTGTGCGCCTCAGCATATTGAGCGAGCGAAGCCGCATCCGCCTTTATAGAGCGCTCCATCCGTTTTGCGGCAAACAACTTTATTCCCATCTTGCGGGCGAGCGCCAAACCGCCTTCTGAATTGTAGAGCATATCGAGCGTAAGTAATCTTCTTGCTTTTTCAAGCACTGCTCCGCTTAGCCCGCGCTCCTTGCAGGGGACAAGATATTTGCGGACGGCTTTGCGGAAGTCGCTTGAGGTGTTCTCTTTAAATTCCACATTCGGGAACAAACTGCGGGTGTAGAGATATTTCTCCATGGAGAGGCCGCAATACCACCATCTTTCCTTGTCGCGTTTGAAAAACTCTTTATCGATAAAATGCACTGCCGCTTCTTCATTGATTATTCCAAGCGAATGCAGGCGCTGGAGTACGATGGCCGTTATAAGAGGAGACGACCTCATCCCCTTGAACCATGCGAATCCTCCATCCTCACCTTGCAGAGCAAGCAGTTTTTCAATGGCTCCGGCATGGTCGAAGACGGGATTTATGCCCAAGGAATCGCAAAGAGATGCGGCGTAAAGGGCCGAAGACAAGGCAACCGCATTTTCGCATCCGGGCTCTATGGCCTGCGGCAGGGCTTCTCGCACCATATCCATAATGGAGATTTCTTTCATGAGGGCGGCAGAGCCGGGAACATTCACAAATGCAGCACGAAGTTCGGCTTCCAATAATGCTTTATCCATGCCCGAAAGCAGTACGGCCGAATGCGCCTCGCTGAGGCTTTGTTCCGTCTTATGAACGGGTATGCTTACAAACACCCCGTCCGAAGCGTTGAGTATGCTTTCAGGAGCAAAAGTGATTTTCACCCCAAGCGTATCCACATCGGAACCCACCTCAAAAGGCACATCAATAAAGCATGATGAGCCGCTGCCCACCACAAGTTTTTCACTCTTTTCCAAAAGCAGGGGAGCGCTGCGATAGTCTCCGCCATTGAGGAACGAGACGCCAAGTACCCCGTTAACCTCGGTCTCCAAATTATTAGAAAGCCCTATCCTTACATTCCATTTGTCGCCCTTATATAAGAATTGAGGCTCCACAAGGCTGATTTTCACCGGAATTGTCACCACCATTTCTTTTCGCAGCACCTCGTTGCGCATTTTCTCATCGTGGGCGAAAAGCTGCACATAAAAGGTGGAAAGCTTGTCGGAATTGCTGAAGGTGAATTTCACTTTGCCCTCTTCATCCGCTTTTAAAAACGGCTCCCAAGCTATTGTGGTGGCGAAATCTTCCCTGATGGCAATTTCGGGGGCGTTCGCAGCCGCACCGCCTTCATCTTGTGTCGGCGGCGCCATATCGTAGGAAACCTCTTCCGCTAAAGAACCGATTTCCCCGAAACCAACGGACGCTTTGCTTGCCAACGCGTTTCTCGCTATTCTTCCATAAAACGTCCTGCCAAGGTCTATGCCCGGGGTATCATTAAAATAAATATCAGGCATGGGCGCAAGTTCAGCTCTGACATTCTCCCACACATTAGGCATAAAGCGCTCGGTGCTTTTGTCGAAGATGCTTGCTGCCAGCTCGGCTCCTGGTCCTGTGCGTATGGTAAAGCTGTATTGTGCTCCCGGGATGGTGGTGTCAAGGAAGCGCTCGAAAGCAAGGGGCATATCGTAAGTATGGTCTTTGCGCCTTTTTTCCACGCTGTGGGTATAAGAATCTTTATCTTGGAAGTAAAGCAGTTTGAGTTCTACGGCATCGGGATATTCCGCCGAATAGGGATAGCTCAAAGTGGTTGTGGCGTACCCACCCTCGCTTGGAGAGAAATGCACGACACGGGCATCCAAGAGCTTGTTGCCGCTTCCATAGAGTTCTGCAATCATCCAGGTTTCCTTTGTGCCCGCAACTACTTCAGCCCCAATTACATCCTCTCCTTCAAGGCTCTTGAAGAAGTGCTTGAGCTCGATTTCGGGCTTATACGGATAATCCACCCTAATCCATTTTTGGAATTCCATAGTTTCGCCGGTAACATCAGTAACCTTCACGGTAAGGATGTATAGGTCTCCCCAGCGATCAAAGTCGTCAGATTTGTCGGTAGGGAAGGAGATTTCGAAGCGGTCTTTTAAGAGCTTGACTTTGCCTTCCGCCCAATCATCGCCATAGCGGGAGATTTTGTAAGAAATATCCGCCCCCGCAAGGGAATGCCCCGAATATGCTTTAAGGCTTCCCTTTATGGAGATATTCTCGATTGGATATTTAAAATCCGGGGTAGGATCAAAGACAAGGTCGAAAGTAGGCAGCACAAAATCATCTACCAGAATCCGCCTTTCTGCTATATTGAGGCCATTGATTTCCACCGAGATGCTGTAATTGCCGCCGCGCTCTCGGCGTTGGAGTACGAAACTTCCCGCCACGCTGCCCAAGGCATTGCTTGTAAGGCTCTTTTCTTCTATAATTTCGCCTTGTACATCTTTCAGCAGTACTTTTACTTTTGTCCCGGCACTTACTTTGAGCGAGTAGGTGCCGGAATAGAGTATGGCCTTGAAATGCACCGTTTCATCAGGCTTGAAGGCCGAACGGTCAGTCAGGATTATGCAGCGCTGCAACGCCGGGTTATCCTTGATATCGGAACTGTAATATCGCCCGGCATAGAGGAATCTTGAACTGCGGTTGCCGCTCAGCACGCGAAGAGTGTAATCGTTCCTATCATCATTTTCGATAAGATTCTGCATACCCTCGGGGATGGGGGTGAAGCCTTTGAGAACAAGGCCCTTATGGGTTTTTATCGGCTTGCCGTTTTTCAATAATTCTATATCCACGCTTTCGAAAGGCTCTCCGCTTTGGAAATCAGCCGCCCAAATCCCAAGCCCTTCCTCGTTCCAGCGTGTAACTGCAGAAATGGTGTATTTCTCCCATTGTGCGCTTTCTTTAATATCCCCGCTGGAGCATTCTACATTATAGCTGCCATCTGCCACGACAGGAAGAGGCAGACTTATGGTGTCAGGGGCAAAATAACTGAGCTTGGGATTGTTCCCGATGTGTTCCCATATCTTCACTTTATCTTTGAAAACGCGCACCCTCACGCTCTCCAGATTTCTCAGGTAAATCTCCAAAGAGCTGTCCTCTATTCTGAATTCCAGCTCTTTGGAATCCATTTCAGAAATAAGACTCTCTGCCCTTTTGCAGCAGGAGGCCACCGATTTTTCGCTTCCGACGAAGGCTTTTCTTTCCGTGATAAGCGCCAGGCATTCTTTGCGAAGCGCCTTGAAATCATCCGAACTTCCGTCCTGTGATAATTTTTCGAATTTAAGACGCAGCAAATCTTCTTTTGCAAGCAGAGCTGCGGCCTTGCCCTCATATTTCTCCGCAAAAGCCTTGAGCTTTTCCTCCCGCTCCTCATAAGCAATGCTCTGATATTCCACAAAGGCATTCAGGGGATAGGACTTGTATTCCTCCGCCATTTTTTCCTCATAGAAAAGGCTCCACATGCAATAATCGAAGTCGTCTTTAATATATGGATTCAGTGCGGGAAAGAACTTGTAGCTGTGAAGTTTCCAGTCTCTATCCCAAAATTCGGGATTGGATGCATTTCGAAGGGCTTTTTCATTGGCATAAATATATTCCGACAAAGCTTTGGAGTCTTTGCCCCGGCGCATATAATAAACGGCAACGGGCTCTCCGTAATCATTTATTTCGGCTTCGAAGGCTTGCCGAAGGGAGTCGCGCAGTTTCCAATTGCTGCTTGTCCTCACTTCCGCATAGCGCTCGCAAGCATCATAGAAATCCCAGGTGTAACGCTGTTGTAGCGCTTCTTTTTTAATACGCTCCAAGATGGAGGCCTCCTCTTTGGGGAGGTCTTTGTCTTGCGCTTTTCTGTATTCCTGCCACAGCTTGACGAGCTTATGCCCTTCGGCATCTGTTTTTGTGTTCGAAAAAGCAAGGGTGGGCATTAGTGACAGTGTTATTATGATTGTAATAAAATGTTTCATTCCGGGCGTGCTTTGAAGTATTCCAAGGCTTCGGTGACTACAAAGTTTGAGCCACCGATATAGATAAGGCCGTTTTCGGGAGATTCCGCAATGGCTTGGGAGATGCCTTCGGCTATGGTAGGAGCAGCGGTAAGAGAGAGGTCCGGCCGTAAAGAAGACAGTTTTTGGAGAAGTTTGTCCGCCGGAAGAGCGCGGGGGATGTCGGGCGCCGCCAAAATATATTTTGCCTTGGATGGGAGTAACCGGGCTATGCCGTCAAGGTCTTTATCCGCCATTAATCCGCAGATTATAATCAGGGGTTTATGGAGATTTTCAAGGCGGGCGAAGTTGATTTCGAGTGCGGGAGGATTGTGGCCGATGTCGCAGATTATTTCCGGCTCCGTGCTTAGTCTCTCCCATCTTCCCCTCAGTCCCGTACGCTCCGCAGTCTTTTCTATCGCCTTTTCTATTTCGGAGACAGGAATATCCTTAAAAGCCTGCGCTATCTTAAGGTGGTTGCAGGAGGCATTTCCTTCGAATGGCGAAACCGCTTCAGCACTATTGCCCGCTACATTCAAAGCCACCAACGCTGTATGCAGATTTGTTGACTGGCAGGGGCCTTGCAGGTCCATTTTGCCGAGCAGGGCATTTTCATCAAAACCGCTCGAAACAGTATCTGCGAAAATCAGCGGACAGCCCGCGTCACCAGCCGCCTCGCGGAAAACACAAGAGGTTTCATTATCGGTGGAGGCAACAATGGCAGTCACGCCCCGTTTGAAGATGCCTGCCTTTTCGCAGGCGATTGCGGCTCTTGTATCCCCCAAAAGTGCGCAGTGATCCAGCCCTATGGAGGTAATTATTGTAAGCTCCGGAGTAATGATGTTGGTGCTGTCCAAACGGCCTCCTAGCCCCGCCTCTATAATTGCAATATCTATTTTTTGCTTTGCAAACCACCAAAAAGCAAGTCCCGTGGTGATTTCAAAGAATGACAGGCCCGAAACATCGTGCTCTTGGAAAAACTCCCAAACCTCTTCTTTGCTTGGCATATAAAATCCGTCATTGCTTATGACTTTCATCCGCTCGCGAAAGTCAGTAAGGTGCGGAGAGGTGTAAAGGCCTGCTTTGAGCCGAGTTGCAAATGCGCTTGCAAGCATGGATGCAACGCTGCCTTTGCCGTTGGTGCCCGCTATGTGAATGCAAGGGTATTGCTTCCAGGGATGACCGAGATGCGCATCAAATTTTCGCATAGCTTCAAGGCCCGGCTTGTAGGCTTCCCCCGTAAACCCCACATTTTGTACCGATGGAGTCAGGGAAAAAATCTCTTCTAAAAGAGCGGAATATTTATTTTCATTAAATTGCATTTGAGAATATGCTCAAAAATAGTTATTTTTGACGGACTTTGTTACATAAACAATGAATAAAAGCATTTCGGTCTTATACTCCAAATATGTCATAGACGGTGTGCAGCAGGAACTCACGCCGGCGCAAATATTAGAAAGCGTAAGAGGCCCTTTTTCCGGAAAGGCCGGACAGCCTGAAGAAGCGGGTCGCATAGTGGATGAAAGTTCTGGTCCGGGACTGTCGTCAGGCGGGACCGATGCCTCTAAAATCGAGGAATATCTCGATAAGGTGATTTCCGCTTCCCGCAAAGCCTCCATTATCTTCCCGCAGGAATTTACTCGCGGTCAAATAGAAAAAGCCCTTTTGGATTGCCTTTGGCGTATGGGAAATTTCCGCCTTGGAGACCTTTGCCTGGATGCCAAATGGACTTGGAACGAGCAGTCTATTGGCAATATGGCGGCTTTATATTCTTCTTTTAAAGCAACGGGCGAATTTTTGGATGCATTGGGGCTTTGCCTGAGGTCTTACTCCGAAGAGCAGGGTGTTTGCGGAGTTCAATTTATCGCCGTCCTCCGCCCCGGAGTAGAGGAAGGCAGCCTTGTAGAGAGGCCCTTCAGTTCGGAGAATCCCCGTCTTGGCGCAGCCTCTCTCCCATCCACCCTTCATCTCGATCCTAAAAGCTGGATAGTTTACATTCCTTTCGATACTTCTTCTTACCGGCTTGGCGGTTCCCTTCTCGCACAGGCAATCGACATTGAGCCGGCGGTAGCGCCTATCATAAATGATCCCTATTATTTTCATGACTGCTATGAGGTCGTGCGCGAACTTGTAGAGGACGGTATTATTCTCTCCGCCTCCACCGTTTCAGATGGAGGCCTGATTACTGCATTAAAAGGCATGACTTCGCAGACTGTCGGCGCCGTAATCGACCTTTCGGACCTGCGTATCGCCACCCGCGAGGAAGATCCGGTGCGCCTGCTGTTTTCTGAGGTGCCCGGCGCCATAATTCAAATACGGGACATCGACTTTGACTATATCGATGCCGAACTGCTTTTGCAGGATATTGCCTTTTATCCTCTCGGTCATCCCGCAGAAGGCGGTGAGGTGCAGCTGCATTCATCTCCCAAAAGCGGCATACAACATATTCTTGAATCTCTTATCCGCAGTCAGGGCGGGGAGGGTGAAGATTAAAAAAACACTATAATAATGAGTAAAGCTAAAATTTTTGTTCTCGACACGAATGTTCTTCTCCACGACCATAAAGCCATTCATAATTTCCAGGACAATGATTTGGTGATACCGGTGGCTGTGGTGGAGGAGGTTGATAAATTCAAGAAAGGCAATGATGCGCTTGCCTATAATGCCAGGCATTTCATGCGGGATATCGATAAACTTACCGGAGGAAAGTCTTTCGGTGAAAAGGGCGTGTCGCTCGGCAAAAACCTTGGGCGCATAAAGGTGGAGCCCAATCATCCTTTTACACCCGAATTTGCAGAACTCTTCAAAGACGATACTCAAGACCATCGCATTTTAGCGACCGCCATGTGGGTTAGGGACACCAATCCCGGCACTTTCGTGGCCTTGGTTACAAAAGATGTGAATCTTCGCATAAAGGCAAAATCCGCCGGAATGGAGGTTCAAGACTATCTTACCGATAGAGTGGGGGAGGAAAGGCTGGAAAAGGCCAATATGGAGGTGCAATTCTATACTTTGGAGCCGGGTCTGCTTCAAGCGCTCTGCTATAGTCACGAAAATGCAATTGAATGGTCGGCAGTGGTGCAAAAAGAGCCGGAGGCCAATCAGCTTTTCAAGTTCAGATGGAAGGGGGATGGCAATAAAGATGTGGTTTGCGCCAGATATGATGCCGATAGAAAGAAGATAGTTCTTGTAAAGGAACACCGCGCTTTCGGCATACGCCCCCGAAACGATGAGCAAAAGATGGCTTTGGATGCCCTTCTTAACCGTAAGATTGAGCTTGTATCGCTTACCGGCGGTTCGGGGACCGGCAAAACGCTGCTGGCTCTTGCCGCTGCTTTGGAACAGGTGGGCTATTACGAGCAGATAGTAGTTTCACGCCCCACAGTAATTCTCGGCAATCAAGATATCGGCTTCCTTCCGGGTGACACCAAGGCTAAAATGTGGCCTTTCCTGCAGCCGCTCATGGACAATTTGAATGTGATAAAGGCTCAATTCAAGCCGACATCGCGCGAGGCCCTCAAGATAGACAGCCTGCTTAAGGAGGAGAAGTTGTTGATAGAGCCTTTGGCTTATATTCGCGGCAGAAGTCTTGGAAAATGCTATTTTATAATAGATGAAGCCCAGAATCTTACTCCTTTGGAGATAAAGACGATTATAACCCGCGCAGGCGAGGGCACCAAGATAGTCTGCACCGGTGATATTTTCCAAATAGATCAGCCGTATTTGGATCAGTGGTCGAATGGTTTGAGCCATTTGGGAGAGAAATTGGATGGTCAAAAGTTGTTCCAACATGTCTTCCTTCGCAAGGGCGAAAGGAGCCCGCTTTCCGAAATGGCGGCAAGATTGCTGTAATTATAATTTTTTTTTGTATCTTCGTGCTCTTAATTTGATAAATAGTGTACTTCTCGAAATAAATCGTAAAAAATCAGATATTAAATGTTAACAGAAAAGAAACGTGTCTATCGCTTTGGCGGAAAAATCGCTGACGGCGATGCCACCATGCGCGAACTCCTTGGTGGAAAAGGAGCCAATTTGGCTGAGATGTGCAAGATCGGCTTGCCGGTACCTGCAGGATTTACAATTACAACCGAATGCTGCACCGAATATTATCAACTCGGCGGCGGTTTTTCTGAAGAGTTGAAGCGTGAAGTTGCAGAAGCTCTTGCATTTACCGAAAAAACAATGGGCAAGAAATTCGGAGATCCGAATGATCCTCTGCTTTTAAGTTGCCGTTCCGGCGCCCGCAGTTCCATGCCCGGCATGATGGATACCATCCTGAATATCGGTCTTTGTTCCGCAACCATTCCCGGAATGATAAAGAAAACGGGCAATCCCCGCTTTGTATATGATGCCTACAGGCGTCTGATTATGATGTATTCTGATGTGGTGATGGAAAAGGCTGAGGGAATAGAGCCCGCCGATGGTCAAGGCATACGCCAGCAATTAGACCGTATGATGGAAGACCTCAAAAAAGCCAAAGGATATGAGTCTGATATCGATATAACAGCCGAGGAACTCAAAACTCTTTCAGAGCAGTTCAAACAGAAAGTCAAGGATGTTCTCGGAGTTGACTTCCCCGATAGCGCAGAGGCCCAGCTTTGGGGCTCAATCGGCGGAGTGTTCAAGAGTTGGAACGGCAAGCGCGCAATAGCTTACAGGCGCATCGAGAAAATTCCGGATGACTGGGGAACAGCTGTAAACGTTCAGAGCATGGTGTTCGGAAATATGGGCGAGAGCTCCGCTACAGGCGTAGCATTTTCGCGCAATCCCGCCACCGGTGAAAACAAGTTTTACGGTGAGTGGCTCGTCAATGCACAGGGCGAAGACGTTGTTGCGGGCATCCGCACTCCGAATCCTCTCAATGAGGACACCAAGACCGACCAGACCCGCAATCTTCAAAGCCTCGAAAAAGCAATGCCGACGGTTTATGCCGAGCTCGATGAAATCCGCTTAAAGTTAGAGGATCATTTCCATGACATGCAGGACATAGAGTTCACCATCCAGGAAGGCAAGCTCTGGATGCTCCAGTGCCGCGTCGGAAAACGCACCGGCATAGCTGCTCTTCAGATGGCAATGGATATGCTAGGGGAAGGCATGATAGATGAGCGCACAGCTGTAATGAGGGTTTCTCCCGCTCAATTGGACGAAATTCTGCATCCTGTTCTCAATCCCGAGTCTGAAAAGAAAGCCGGCGCCATTGCTCACGGTCTTCCGGCATCTCCCGGAGGAGCTGTGGGTCAGATAGTGTTTACTCCGGCTGACGCCATGGCTTTTGCAGCACAAAACAAGAAAACCATTTTGATTCGCGAGGAAACATCTCCCGAAGACATAGAAGGCATGCGCGCTTCGACAGGTATTCTTACCCAGCGCGGAGGTATGACCAGCCACGCCGCCTTGGTGGCCCGCGGTTGGGGCAAATGCTGTATAGTGGGCTGCGATGGCATGCATCTGGACACTGCCGGCAAGAAAGTTCGTTTCCCGGGCATCGACCGAGTATTCACAGAAGGCGACTATATTTCTCTCAACGGTTCCAAAGGTATTGTTTACGAAGGACAGATAGACACTATAGATGCCAGCGAGAATCCTCTCTTTGTACGCTTTATGAATATAGTGGACAAGTATCGCCGTTTGGGCATCCGTACCAACGCCGATACTCCGGAGGATGCTGTAAAGGCCCTGCAGTTCGGAGCAGAAGG
Source organism: Rikenellaceae bacterium (assembly GCA_012800665.1). Lineage (GTDB taxonomy): Bacteria > Bacteroidota > Bacteroidia > Bacteroidales > UBA932 > Cryptobacteroides. The sequence continues at coordinate 10,789 of JAAZIW010000197.1, read as the reverse complement.
CATAGGTCTCTTCCGTATAGAGCATATGTTCTATGGACGCAACAGCGATGTTCCCTTGATGAAGCTTCGTAAAATCATCCTCGCTGATAATGAAGAGGAACGCAAGCATGCGCTTGATGAACTTCTTCCGTTTATGAAGGCCAGCATTAAGAGCACTCTTAAGATTATGGACGGCAAGCCGGTTACTTTCCGTCTGCTCGACCCGCCGCTTCATGAATTCGTTCCCAAGAGCGAAGAGAAGAAAGAGGAGCTTGCACGCGAACTCGGCATCAAGGTTTCCGACATCGATCTCCGTTCAGAGCAGCTTCATGAGTCGAATCCTATGATGGGTCATCGTGGCGTTCGCCTGCACGTATCTTTCCCGGCTATAGCCAAAACCCAGTACAGGGCCATTTTCGAGGCTGCCGCGGAACTCTTGCGTGAAGGTCTGAATCCGCAACCGGAAATCATGATTCCCGTAACCGTATCCGCCCGCGAACTCACTTTCCAAAGGGCCATTTGCGACCTTGTCAAGGCAGAAGTGGCTGCCGCCCATTATCCGATAGATATCAAGTACAGCTTCGGCACCATGATAGAAACTCCCCGCGCCGCCCTTACATCAGATCGTATGGCTCGCAGCGCCGAGTTCTTCAGCTTCGGTACCAACGACCTTACCCAAATGACTTTCGGTTTCAGCCGCGACGATGTGGGCACCTTCATGGGTGACTATTTGGGCAATAAAATTATAGATTCCGATCCATTCCAAACCATAGATACCAAGGGAGTGGGCAAACTCGTAGAATACAGCGTACAAGGCGGACGCTGCAAGAGACCGGAACTCAAATGCGGCATTTGCGGCGAGCATGGCGGTGATCCCGAGTCCGTGAAGTTCTTCAATAAGATAGGACTTGATTATGTAAGCTGTTCGCCTTTCCGTGTTCCGATAGCACGTCTGTCTGCGGCTCAGGCGGCAATCGAGCAGGAAATATAATTACTGCATTAAATTAACGTGCAGTAAAGGCAAATAATACTATTCCTACTGTAACGGCTACGTTGAGCGAATGCTTGGTGCCGTGCTGGGGAATCTCAAGACTGAAGTCGGAGGCATCCACAACGCTTTGTTGTACGCCTTCGACTTCGTTGCCGAATATAAGTGCTGTCTTTTGTGTTTTCGGCAATGTATCGGGAGAGATGAGTTTTACTGAGTTATGAGTCTGCTCTACCGAGATAATTGTATAATCATCTGATTTCAAGCGTTTTACAAGCTTGAGAATATCGGCTTCGTACTGCCATGCGAGGGATTCTTCTGCACCGAGGGCCGTTTTGTGTATTTCGGTGGAAGGGGGAGTCGGGCAAATGCCGCAAAGGTAGATTTTGTCCACTCCGAATGCATCTGCGCTGCGGAATGCACTGCCCACATTATAGGCGCTTCGCACATTGTCCAATACAATCACCAGTCCGCTTTCGGGACGCTCCATGTATTGTTCGGGGCTCAGCCGCTTCATTTCGCTCACCTTGAGTTTTCTGTTTTCCATAATCTTGACAAATATAAAAAAATAAGATTTGAATCTTTGTTAAAATCCACATTATTTTGTTGCTCATCTATGTATAACTAATCGATTAACAATAATATGGTTAATTAATGAGATAAAATTGTCCACTTTGTTTTCACTTGTCGTCAAAGCTGTTTTCATTTTTTTTAGATTTGTATGAGTTGTTGTGCAATTATTCCATCGTGCTGCGTGGGAACGACCCTGTACTTGAATTTTCTTCTTTAGGATATGAGACTGTCAGTGAAAGGGTGGCCGGCCGCGCTCTTATCAATGTGATAATAGCCGAGTCCGCACTTCAGCTGGATGCTGTGGTCGCTATCGGTTACGGGTCTGTCCGCAAACGCGATCTTACAACAGCAGTTTCGACGGTGGACACCGAAGACATACGGCTCCGTCCTGTAACGGAAGCTTCCGGTTTTATTCAGGGCAAGGTGGCAGGAGTGCAGGTAACCCAGACCAGCGGGCTCCCGGGCAGCGGTATGACGGTGCGCATCCGCGGCGCATCTTCCATTGCATCTTCCAACGATCCGCTTTATGTGGTTGACGGGGTGCCGCTCGGCACCGGAAATTATGCGATTGCCTATCTTTCCCCGAATGACATCGAGACCATGCAGATTCTAAAAGATGCATCTTCCGCAGCCATTTACGGCTCGCGCGCCGCCAACAGCGTTGTTCTCATCACCACCAAACGTGGCAGCAAGGGGAGCGGTCCGAAGGTGGATTTCAACAGCTATGTGGGCTTGGCAAGCGTTACACGCACCTACGATGTCCTCAATGCCGCTCAGTATAAAGAACTTATGGACGAAACCGGCTATGTGAATCTCCCTGACGGTCTCACCGACAATACCAATTGGTTCGATGAGGCATACAGGACAGGCGTAAATCAGAATTATCAAATCGGCATCTCCAATGCCGACGACAAAAACAATTATTATATAGGACTTGGGTACAACAATGAGGAAGGTATCATCAGGGTTGCCTACAACAAGAGGTTAAACTTCAAGGCTTCTTTCGAAACAAAACTCTATGACTATCTCACGGCGGGCACCAACATTAATTACTCGCACTATCGCAACAACGGTATTATCTCCGGAACCGGTTCTAACCGCGCCGGAGTGGTGCTTTCGGTAATCAACACCCCTACCTACGCCAAAATTTGGGATGAGAGCAACCCTGATTGGTACTGGACTCAATTCTACGGAGCCAATCTCACCACCCCTGCTGAGAATATAGCCCGCACCGAGCATAATTTCGAAGAGACCGATCGTTTGATCGGCTCTGTGTATGCTCAGCTTAATTTCGGCAGACATCTTTATTTCAAAAGCACGGTGAGCATGGACCGCAGATGGGTGCACAATTATTATTTCTTAGACCCGATTCATACCTCCTACGGGCGCACCCAGCATGGAGAGGCTGCGGATTCACGCAGCGATGACAGGCGTATGATATACGACAATATCCTTAACTTTAATAAAAGTTTTGCCGGCAAGCACAATTTGGAAGTGATGGCCGGCACTTCAGCTACCACCTCCCTTTGGCAGAACCTTTCCGGAAGCCGTAATTATTTCTCCCCCAATTATAACAATGTCATTTTCGGCATTAACGGCGGCAACAAAGGCGGACTCCGCGGCCATAAGTGGAGATATTTTCCTTCCGCATCTGTTGCCTGGCGTATTTCTTCCGAGCCTTTCATAGCAGACATCGATTGGATAAGCGACCTTAAAATACGTGCAGGCTGGGGACAGCAGGGAAACCAGAGCGGTCTCGGCGATTATGCCTGGGTACAGGAATATGGAATCAATTATTACGATTGGACCAATCCTACGTATGCTGAGGCCGTGCCGACCCTTGGAGGCAAGACCAACATCGGCAATAAGGAACTTACTTGGGAAACCACAACCCAGAGCAATGTCGGAATAGATTTGCAGACGCTCGGGGGCAAACTCAACTTCACCCTTGATGCTTACTACAAGTATACAAGCAATATGCTGATGAACGTTCCCCTTCAGGCTCCCTATCCTCCCATTTATCGCAATGAGGGCGAAATGAGCAACTGGGGAGTCGAACTTGCAATCAATTCCGTGAATTTCGATCGCAACGGCTTCACTTGGATGACTGACTTCAATATCAGCTTGAACCGCAACAGGCTCGAAAAGCTTGCCCTTCAGCAAGTTTATTATTTTGCCACCACCTCCGAAGCCCTCAGCGAAAATATCGTGAGAATGGTTCCGGACAAGCCGCTCAGCTGCTTCTGGGGTCTTAAAGCTACAGGCGTAAATCCCGAGACAGGCATGATGATTTACGAAGACAGCAACAAGGACGGCAAGGTCAATACCTCGGACAAGCAATATATAGGCGATGCCAATCCCGACTTCATTTGGGGAATGACCAACAACTTCAGCTATAAGGGTCTTAGTCTGAGCATACTCATCACAAGCTCTATAGGCAATGACATCTATAATGCCTCGCGTATAGAGATGGTGGGTATGTATAACGGCTCCAACCAGATAGTCGATGTGCTCAACCGCTGGAGAGTCCCCGGACAGCTTACAGACATGCCCAAGAGCGGCGAACTCTACAATCTTAAGGCTTCCACACGCTGGGTGGAGGATGGTTCATTCGTAAAAATAAAGAACATCACTCTCTCTTACGACTTTTCCGGCAAATGGATGGAAAAGGCCCGCATCAGTAAAATCCAGCCTTATCTTACTCTGGATAACATGATTACTTTTACAAGGTACAGCGGTTACGACCCCGAAATGAGCCAGTGGTCAAGCGCCACCAACATGGGAATCGACTGGGGTACCTACCCGAATGTAAAGACCTTTACTTTCGGAGTAAATGTCAGTTTCTAAAATCAGGAGGACAGAAAATGAAAAAGATATTTACAACAGCACTGCTTGTCATTACGGCTCTTGCCCTTGCTTCCTGCGACCTTGACCTCTATCCAGAGACTTCTTATAACGAGAGGAATGTGAATGTGGAGGAAGATGCCGGCAACCAGTACACCACAAGAGCCGACATGGAAGGCCTGCGAAACGCCCTTTACAACAGCTGGATGAAGGATATTCAGGAGAAAGATATTTGCGACTGGCTCATCTATACCGAAGTCCATGCGGATAATGCCTATAACCCCAACGACAGCTTCAGTTGGTCGAAATGGGTTACTCCTTCACGTGACCTTATTGCAGCTTATGATGCGGAAGGGGACACTGAACGCAAAAATGTAAGATTTCCCACTTTACCGTAGATATGTCCACATCTAGTGAGGTAACGGTGCAAGTGAACGGCACCACTCTCAGTCAGATTAACGCTACCGACTACAGCGAAGTAGTAAATTTCACAAAAGATGCTGTAATTACTTTTTCCGGACTGGATGACATTGCTAGCTATTATTTCGACCCGGATTACCTTTATTTGAGTGGAATGGATATGATGTTCAAAGCTGCAACAGGTCTGTACACAGTGGATATGCTCGGTTATAAAAAAGATATTCGTTTCAAGAGGATGAAAGATGCCACCACCAAGGCCACCATTAACGAACACGGACTCTGGCTTATGGGCTGGGGAGTAGCAAGCCCCTCTGTGAAAAACTACCAGTTCGGCTGGAATCCCGGTTATTCTTATTGCGTGGCGGAGACTGCCAATGACAGCCATGTTTATAGGTTCAGCGGCAAGGCATCCAACGGCGAGTATGACCAAACAGTCGGCACCCGCTTCCGCAGCGATTACCTTTCTTTCAAGTACTTCGGTCAGGACGGCTGGGGTGCTGAAAAAGGCAAGATGTTAAGTCCCGACGCAACTGTTGAACTCACCGCCAATGCTGCGGCCCTGCTCAAGGATGCCGGCGACTTGATGCTTAAGGACGGCGTTCAATTGGTGCCGGGCGCTACCTATGTTCTCACCATAGACCTCAGCGTGTTGGGGAAGGAGACAATCGATTTCTATAAGCAGGATTAAAAACTTCTAATCCGAAAATATTTATTAAATTTGAGGCAACAAATGAAACGTCTGTTGCCTCTTTTTTTGTGTCTGCCCGTTTTGCTCCTGGTTTCTTGCAAGAGCATGAGTCAGACGGACTTGCTTATAGGGGAATTGGATGAGACTCTTTTGCGCAGCAAGGTCTACCAGGGATATTTCAAGCAAAGGGTGAAAAGCATACGCAGTCTCAAGTCGGCTTCGGCCGGAGATGTACGCAATTACGAAATCAATAGCCGTTTGGTGGAAGAGTTCAGCGTCTGGAGCTTGGACAGTACCATTTTCTATCTTCAGCAAAACATTAATCTCGGCCGCCGCAGGGGCGATGCGGTTATGGTAGGCAGCAGTGAAATCCGTCTCGCCAAGGCTTATGTCATGGCCGGCTACCATGCCGAGGCAGGCGAAATCCTCCGCAGCTATTCCTCAAAACCCCTTCCCGAAGCTCTCAAGCCCTTATATTTTGATGCGATGCACACCCTTTCCGGGGAGCTGACGGCATATGCCCGGACCACCGGAATCTGGAGTCAGAGATTGCAGGAACGTGATTATTGGAGAGATTCCCTCCTGGCTTACACGGAAGAGGGCAGTTACGAGTGGTTCAAGCTCATGCGCGAAGAAGCCTATTCGCGCAATGATGACTCTTTAACGCTTTCTCTTACCGAAAAAATGCTGGCCATTGCTCCTCAGAATTCCAAAGAATACGCAGAGGCCTGCTTTCTCCGCAGTTATTCCGCATCCGACCAGGATGAACGCATAGAATGGCTGTGCCGCTCCGCCATGGCTGATGCCATGTGCGCCATACGCGATTATGCCGCCCTTATCGACCTTTCGGTCATACTCTTCGAAAGGGGGGATGTGAACCGTTCTTTCCATTATATGGCCGACCATTGCATGCCCGATGCCATAGCTTTCGGAGGCAAGCTCCGCCCCTGGCAGATAGTCCGCTTCTTCCCTGAGGTGGAAAAGGCCTATGAGGCGGAGAGCAATCTCCACAATAGGCGTCAAATCGTATTGACGATAGTTATTTCCGCCTTGCTTGTATTGCTGGCTTTGGTGTTGGTGGCGCTCATCATCAGACAAAAAGCCCTCGACAGGGCTCGGCGCTGCCTGGAGCAATCGTATCGTGAACTCAAGGAATCGGACAATGTCAAACAGACTTATATAGCCGGATTCCTCGAGCATTTGTCGGAGAACATAAACACTTCGCGCCAATATAAAAACCATGTGCGCAAGTTTCTCCGCATGGGTTATATTAAGGATTTGGAAGAAGAAATCGATGAACTTCCCCCGATAGAAGAAGATATAGAAGGTTTCTATAAGATATTTGATGAGACATTCATCAACCTCTACCCCGGCTTTGTGGAAAAATTCAATGCCCTGCTTCTGCCCGAAGAAGCAATCACCCCTAAAGCCGGTTATTTGCTGACGCCTGAACTCCGGGTTTTCGCCCTCATCAAGTTAGGCATCTCCGATTCCAGCAGAATAGCGTCCCTGTTGCATTATTCCTCGAATACTATATATAATTACAGAGCTAAAATCAAAAACAAGGCTATCGGAGACAGAGACAGCTTTGAAGATGCCGTAAAATCAATCAACTAATAACTAACCATAATCAAATGAAACAAGACAATCAAATCTTCGATCTTATTGCAAAAGAAGAAGCCCGTCAAAGACACGGCCTCGAACTTATTGCCAGTGAAAATTATGTTTCCGAGGATGTTCTCCGCGCTATGGGGAGCATCTGCACAAATAAATATGCAGAGGGTTACCCGGGCAAGCGCTATTACGGCGGCTGCCAGTTTGTAGACCAAATCGAGCAGCTTGCCATCGACCGGCTCAAGGCCCTATACGGAGCATGCTGGGCAAATGTTCAGCCGCATTCCGGCGCCCAGGCCAATCTTGCAGTGACGATGGCAATCCTCAATCCCGGTGATACTTTCATGGGTTTGGACCTTTCGCAAGGAGGACACCTCACTCACGGCTCTCCAGTAAATTCATCAGGAATTCTTTATAATGCTGTTGCTTACGGTCTTGATCCCGAAACCGGCATGGTGGATTATGATAAGATGGAACAGATAGCCAAAGAGCACAAACCCAAGTTGATAATCGGCGGCGCATCCGCCTATTCCCGCGAATGGGATTATGAGCGTATGCGGAAAATCGCAGACGAGGTGGGGGCGATACTTTGGGTGGACATGGCCCATCCCGCCGGTCTCATCGCCGCAGGCTTGCTCAAGAATCCGGTAAAATATGCGCATGTGGTTACATCTACCACACATAAAACCCTTCGCGGCCCGCGCGGCGGCATCATCCTTATGGGAGAAGATTTTCTGAATCCCAAGGGACTCACAAATACCAAGGGAGAGGTGAGGATGATGAGTGCAGTTCTCGACTCCTATGTGTTCCCGGGCGTGCAGGGAGGTCCGCTCGAACATGTGATCGCCTCTAAGGCGGTAGCTTTTTGGGAAGCATCGCAAAGCGAATTTGTAGAATATCAAAAGCAGGTGATAGCAAATGCCGCAGCCATGTGCAAGGAATTCCTCAGACTCGGTTATAAGGTGGTATCAGGAGGCACCGACAATCATCTCATGCTTATCGACCTTCGCACCAAATTCCCCAAGCTGAGCGGACGTATAGCCGAAAAGCAGCTTGAAAAAGCCGACATTACCGTGAATAAAAACATGGTTCCCTTCGACAGCCGCTCTCCCTTCCAGACTTCGGGCCTTCGCATAGGCACTCCCGCTATCACCTCAAGAGGTTTTGTTGAGGCGGATATGCCAAAGATTGTAGAACTCATCGAAATTGTTCTTCAGTCCTGCAACAAGCATATTGAGGCCCTCAGTCTTAAAAAGGCCGATGTTCCCACTCCGGAACAGACAGCCTCTTTGGCAGAGCACAAAAAAGTGCTTGCATCAGTGTCGGAAAAAGTTCATGCCATGACGGCCGGCAAACCCCTCAATCGCTATCAGTGACAAATTGTCACTGGCACGTAGCTTGTTTATATTAAAGGCGTTCCCTCGTAAGGGAGCGCTTTTTTTGAAACATTTAAAAACTTAAAAACAAATAATATTATGATCAAACCATTGGCAGACAGAGTCTTGATTGAGCCTCAGGAGGCCCAAACCAAGACAGCTTCAGGCATTTACATTCCTGACACGGCGAAAGAGAAACCCCAGCAGGGAAAGGTTATAGCAATAGGACCCGGCAAGAAAGATGAACCCATGGAGGTTAAGGTCGGGGATCTTGTGCTTTACGGCAAATACGCAGGCACAGAGGTAAGCCTGGAAGAAAAGAAATACCTCATAGTTAAACAACAGGACATTTTGGCAATTCTTTAATAAGGTAATAATATGGCAAAAGATATAAAATTCGATATTGAAGTGCGCGAAGCTATGAAGCGCGGCGCAGATCAACTTGCAAACGCAGTTAAGGTTACACTTGGTCCGAAAGGACGTAATGTTATTATAGAGAAAAAATTCGGCACCCCGCAGGTAACCAAGGATGGTGTGACGGTGGCAAAGGAAGTGGAACTTGAAGACAGGTACGAAAATATCGGCGCACAGCTCGTAAAAGAGGTTGCCTCTAAAACCAACGAGCAGGCCGGTGACGGTACCACTACGGCAACGGTGCTTGCGCAGTCAATCATCAATGTGGGCTTGAAAAACGTAGCTGCCGGAGCCAATCCTATGGACCTCAAGAAAGGTATAGACAAGGCAGTAGAGGTTGTGGTTGCCAATCTTAAGGCTCACAGCCAGTCGGTTGGTGAGGATTATTCCAAAATCGAACAGGTAGGTACGGTATCAGCCAACAATGACAGCCAAATCGGCAAACTCATTGCAGATGCCATGATGAAGGTTAAGAAAGACGGCGTTATCACGGTTGAGGAAGCAAAAGGCACCGAAACCGAAGTTAAACTTGTTGAAGGCATGCAGTTCGACCGCGGTTACATCTCCCCGTATTTCATTACCAACGGTGATAAGATGGAGGCAGAGCTCTCCAACGCAAGTATACTCATTACAGACAAGAAAATCTCTGCAATGAAGGACCTTATGCCCATCCTCGAGCCTATCGCAAGGGATGGCAGGGAACTTTTGATTATTGCAGAAGATGTTGATGGCGAGGCCCTTACAACTTTGGTGGTCAATCGCCTGAGAGGCACTCTCAAGGTGGCTGCCGTAAAGGCCCCCGGCTTTGGCGATCGCCGCAAGGAGATGCTGCAGGATATTGCCATCCTTACCGGAGGCGTTGTGATTAGCGAGGAGCGCGGCTTCACGCTGGAAAATGCCACCCTCGAAATGCTTGGTACGGCTGAAAAGATTACCATTACCAAGGAGAATACTACGATTGTAGGTGGCAAGGGAGACAAAAAGGCCATTGCCGAACGTGCAGAGGGTATTCGCAAGCAGATAGAAAACACCACCTCCGATTACGACCGCGAGAAACTCCAGGAGCGTTTAGGCAAACTCGCCGGCGGTGTGGCTGTGCTATATGTGGGCGCACCTACCGAGGTGGAGATGAAAGAAAAGAAAGACCGTGTAGAAGATGCGCTCAATGCTACCCGCGCAGCAGTGGAGGAGGGCTATCTCCCCGGCGGCGGCGTTTCTTATGTTCGCGCCATCGATGCTCTTAAGGGTCTCAAGGGTGAGAATGACGATGAAACCACCGGTATTCATATTATCGAGCGCGCCCTCGAGGAGCCTCTCCGTCAGATTGCAGAGAATGCCGGCGTAGAAGGCAGCGTTGTTATTAATAAGGTACGCGAGGGTAAAGGCGACTACGGTTACAATGCACGTATAGGCGAATACGCCAAACTATACGAGGCCGGAGTAATCGACCCCACCAAGGTTGCCCGTGTGGCATTGGAGAATGCGGCGGGTGTAGCAGGAATGTTCCTTACCACCGAATGCGGAATAGTGGATATTCCCGAGCCTCTTCCCGCAATGCCCTCTCCTCAAGGAGGCATGATGTAAAAAATCGGTTTTTAAACGTTTAGGGCAGGTTATTAGGGACTAAGATCCTGCCCTTTTCATTAAAATATTTTTAAAAATATTTCAAAAAGATTTGCAAATCCAAAATTAATTGTTACCTTTGTAGTCCCGTTCGGAAAACGAGCGGGTTTTTTAGCGAAAGTTCTTTGAAAAGATTGTCTTAAAAGTACAACAAGTACCGTTTTTAATAAATCGAGAGCGTCAATTCTTTTTTTTATAGGAATTGTTATTATTGAATCAGTCAGTCAAGCTATCATATTTATTTATTATTTATACAATGAAGAGTTTGAT
>JAAZIW010000196.1 GCA_012800665.1 Rikenellaceae bacterium | reverse complement strand
CCGGGCCAACCGGTTATTGTGTGTTGGAAATCATTGAAGATATCAATGTTAATTTGGTCATATGGGCCGTGTTCTTCGAGAAGTCCGTCAAGAGAATTCCTCAGATAATCTTGTTCTGTTAATTTCAGTATTGGTTTTCCAACTTTCCGGCACAGCCATAATACCGCTTTTCGAGTGAATTTAGGAGTCCATTCGCAAGGGCCGATAAGCCATGGGGCTACTTCTCTGGTAAGAAGGCTTCCCGCTCCTTCATCAACATACATTCGAACATTATGATGTTTTTGGAACAAAGAAACGGGACAGGCAGGGTCATAATCTCCTTCAACTATCTTTCGTGTTATTTCGACCTTATCCTCCCCCCATGCCATAAGAAACACCTTCTTTGCAGAAAGCATGGTGGAAACGCCCATGGTTACAGCCATCCTGGGAGTAGAATTGATATCTCCCCGGAAATAATTTCGAGCTTGTCTTTTCCTGGAATTATATGAAAGCATTACAATTCGGGTGCGCGAGTATTCTTCGGACCCCGATTCGTTGAATCCTATTTGCCCTTCTTCTCCAATACCCATCACAAGCAAATCCAGCCCTTTTGCTTTTTCATCAAACATTGCCAGCTCGGACGGATCGATTGATTCGCCGAGAATATTCACGTTTTCAGCCTGAACATCAGTTTTGGATATAAATTCGCTGCGAACAATATCATTTCTTCTTTGTGAAGGAGATGATTCCTTGAAATAATATTCATCTGTCGTGAAAATCTCGACGTTTTTGAATGAAACTGCACCTTTGTCATATTGTTTACACAACTGACGGAAGAGCGGGGTCAAAGTAGTGCCGGTCGAAAAACCCAATTTAAAGGCTTTCTCTTTATCGGAATTGTTGATTGCTTCAACAATCGCTTTGCTTACAGAACGGCAAGCGGCGTCAGCATCCCCAAAGACATCAGTTACGACCTTGTCGCATGCATGAATGATTCCATCCGGAATATTTTCGATGAGGAGGCCCCCATCTTTCGGTAAACTAAAATGCTTCATTGTCTGTTTCTATTAATTGTCTTGTTAGTAAATATCACACCGAACATATCCATCTCTTTTTTGGAAATACCCAATCGGATTGCCGGCTCGCGCCAGTCTTTCACTGCACCAAGCACTTCTGAGATAATTTTTTCTGCAGTTTCTCTGTTGAGAAAATAATCTTCACAGGCATCAAGCAAAATGCTAAGATCCGCTTTATTTGAAGTAGTTGAAATCAGCAGACTGAGGTGCTCATTCAAAGTGGGGTTCATATCGTATGCGGGTGACAATGTCCATCCTTTCGGGGTTAAAAGGAAACCGTGATTGCGGAAATGGTCATCACTATTACCGATACAGATGTTGAAAGCCACACGGCGGTAGAGTTCCTGCAGGTTTTCTTCCACATTTGTACAATGTTGAATAATAAAGTCGACTATATCCGGATAACCGTGTCCCGTAGTGGCATTGTCACCATCATTAAGTCCCAATAAGGTCATTGAGGAAGCAAAGTGAATCCTTTTCCCCTTTTGGGTTCTGTCAAAGCGTTGTGAAAGCAAGGTGTGGTGTTTTTCTCCGACGCTAAGGATTTTGGTTTTGGATGCATTTATACCGGATTTCAAGGCTAGGATATGACTGAAATGTTCCCAAAGCCCAACATCGTAATCATCTTTGCGTGAAGGGAATTTAGCGATGTATAGTGTCTTGTCCGTATCGATTACACCGGCTTTCGGTCTTGCCCCGCCCAATGAAGAACCCGGCTGCACGAGGTGCAAAAGCCACTTCCTGTCAGGAAGCACATTCTCTTCTTCGCTTTTCTCTATCTCCATACTGGCCTCAATCAGTTCTCGAATATATGTCAAAGGCGGTACTTTCAAAGACTCGCTCGAATTTATAAATTCTCCATCTTTGTCTTCCTTGAAACGGAAACCGCCCATTCGGGAGAAGTCATCAATACCTGTCAAAAAATCGAAAGAAGACAGGCGCCGTACCGGTCGATTTTCCTCCCTTGCGGCAATCTGTTCGCGACGCAACAATAAGGAACGTCCCCAACGATCCGGCAAAGTATCAGAAAAACAGCCGAATATATCTTTTCCCTCTTGCGTATATTGCCGCCCCGGATAATTGTTCAAATCGTCGCTTAAAAACAGATTTCCGTGCTTTTTTAACCACTCATCGTCGAATGTAAAACAATAAGTGTCTGAGCCGCGAAGAGATTCATAAGCCAATTCACCGATGAATTCTATCTCCTTGAACCAGTCAAAATCGGCATATACATATAAATTCTTCATAAGCTACTCCTTTTTTGAGGCTCGTTCTCTTGGCTTCAAGTTTAAATCCTGCAAGACTTTTCCTAATTTATCTTCTTTGGCAAGCCATAAAATATCATCGTCAAGTTGTAGAGCATACAATACGCGCAAGTAAATTCCTATCGCCACTGTCGGTGCGCCCTTTTCTATTCGAGATACGGTTAATGGAGAGCATGTGGCACGTTCCGCCACCTGAGCTATGCTCAGATTTCTGCGCAAGCGAGCCAACTTAATCTGCTCCCCCACCACCTGCATCTTCTTTTCTAATTTTCGGGGCAATTTGGTGCCCATAGTATTCTTCGCCATTTTCAATCAACATATCATATAATATGCAAATATATCATTTTTTATTTATTTAATGATAGGTTGTGAAAATAAGACATTGCTGCAAGCCTTGCATTTATAATGTATCCGGCTTTGTTATCGATACCTTTGTATCAGAAACCAATTAAAATGCAAAAAGTATGAAAACAAAGAACATTTACAACCTTATTATCCTCGACGAAAGCGGGAGCATGAGCTCAATAGAGCGCCAGGCGGTATCAGCCATAAACGAAACATTTCAGAGCGTGCGGAATGCACAAAAGCAGAATCCAAATCAAAATTATTTCATCAGTCTTGTAGTATTCGAAGGTGATGGAGTGAGAGGAGTTCGCATGGTGCGTGATAGAGTGCCTGTAGAGAGCGTTCAGGACATTATGCAGGAGGAATACCGTCCCGGCAGCTGCACTCCCCTCTATGATGCCATGGGGCTGGCGATTAACCATCTCGATAATGTTACAAAAAAGGAAGACCCGGTGTTAGTGACAATAATTACTGACGGTATGGAAAATTCCAGTGAGGAGTTCTCCGGAAAGGCAATTAAAGAGTTGGTGTCAAAGAAACGCGAGAGCGGATGGACTTTTGCCTACATCGGAGCGAATCAGGATGCCGTAGAAGTGGCAAGCGAGATGAATATCTATAACGCCCTCAATTTCGATGCAACAGAAGAGGGCACTAAGGCTATGGGATTAACTCTTGCAGATGCAACGATGAGATTCTTTGAGAGTGCGGCTGATGATTATGATAATTCTGATGATTTCTTCGAAAATATCTTCGAAAGCAAGAAGAAGTCCAAGAAGAAGTAATCAGTGATTATCTTATCGTTTCCCAGGTGACCAGGTCTCTGTCGAGAGGAATCTTGCGGAGACCTCCTTTTTTTCCGCTTATGTAATAATTCCGGGCTATATGTTCGCAAAATGCTTTGCAGAATGCCTTTTTTATGCGGGAAAGGCTGATATTCACATCGTTTTTGAAAGGATTGGCAAGGTCCTCGATAGTCTTTCTCATGGCCTCAGGATTATCGCGGCCGGAGATTGATTGATAGAGGTCGAGAAGTTCGTTTATATGCTCCGGAAGTTCTTTTATTGACAATCCTTCCGGATGCCTAAGGAAAAGAAAGTAAAGCGCTTTTGTTTTATCGTCCATTTTAATTTCCATGCCCTTAAAGTCATCAAGGATAATCTTGGAATGGCGATCAATACGCATTCTGGAGGGTCCCTCTTTGAGATTCAATATGTAGCGGAGCGCCGATTCACTCAAACCTATGTCTCTAAGCGCTTGCTCATTTACAGCCATCAATTCCGCAATAATCCTATTTACATCAGAGTCCTCCCATTCATCCGAAACAATACTTTTATGCGGCAATGTTTCATCAACATAGTCAAATTTTAATTCATAGAGAATTTCATGTTCTGACTCATCATCGCTAGTGAAGCTTGATTCGCTATAGAATCTTAATTTGCTCGCAGAGGCTGATGCCATGGACTCAATGACCTCGTCAATAGATGATTCCTGCAACTCTACAAGCGTGAACTCTTCCCAACTGTCTTCCGAATGGAAAATCAAAGAAGGGCCGGATATGCCGAATTCCTTTGCCAATCTGGCTCTGATGGCATCTACATCAGGCTTGCCGGACAGACCCGGGGCAAAGTAGTTCAACGTGCTTGACGGAAGGTTTTTGAGCATCTCCGGAATATATAGAAACTCCATTCCATAGTCCTCCGATTTATCCTTGTAATGAAGATAATCATCTTCAGAAAGTACCGGATTTGACGGCGTATCAAGGTACAGAACCTGATAATAATTCAACAACGAACCTGGTTCAGGTTTTAATTGGATGTTCCTTTCTTCCATAGAGAAATTGGTTTTGTGTGCCCAAATTTAACTAAAAATAGAGAAACTTAAACTTTGCATCAGAAACCAATATAAATGCAAATATACCACATCATATTTTCGGGATTTATTGTAAATTTGTAGAAAATCCCGAAAACAACCCCATGAAAATCAAAATTTTTACAATTATGATGCTGGTAATAGTCAGCGCATGCGGCCGGAAGGCGGAGAATAAGAGGCTCGAAGAGGGAAGCTGGGAGCCGTCAGTTTACAAAGGGCTCAGTGCCGTTCTGGAAGAATGCGGCAACACCTCCGAAGTATATAACGAAGAAGACAAGGCATTCGCGGTTTTTGACTTCGATAATACTACAATCATGAATGATGTTGAATATTCTCTTTTTGCTTATATAATCGAAAATCTAAAGTTTGATTTTTCTCCTGAAGAGCTCCACAAACGTTTGATTGACTCGCCGGTAACCCCTGATTTAAAATTGAGTGCAGGCGATGGCAGAATCATTACAGCAGGAGATCTTGCCGATGATATTTATGAGGCGTATAAAGAGCTTTACGGCAAGCCGCTTGATGAGATAACGAACACCGATGCATACAAGGATTATCGCGCTAAAATACGTTACATGTATGATGCCTTGGACGATGTGATGCCAAGCGCGGATGTTTCCGCCTGGCTGTTCAATATCATGGCAGTGGGAAGCACCGGTGAGGAAATTCAGGCGCTGACCAGAGAATCCACATACTCCGCTATCGCAAAAGCCCAAGTAAAAAAGGAAACTTGGACGAGTACAGGTTCAGGGAAAACAGGTAAAATAAGCGTCGAAATAGAAGACGGCATTGTGATTACTCCCGATATTAAAGACCTGTATGCAAAACTCGAGGCGAACGGCATAATTCCTTATATAGTTTCTGCATCTCCCGAAGATGTGGTGGAGGCCGTTGTCACTGATGGAGGAATCGGCATCACAGTGCCTGCTGAACGGGTTTTCGGCATGCGCTACGAAAAGGACAGTCTCGGACGTTATCTAAAAAAGAGGGTGCAGGGCTATCCGCCCACTTGGGGAGAAGGCAAGACAGCGGCCATCATCGAATATATTGCTCCGCTGCATGGCGGAAAAGGACCTGTTCTTGTGGCGGGCGACAGCAACGGAGATTACAATATGTTAGTGGATTTCCCCGATATGAAAGCCGGACTCATATTCAACCGTAATGTGTCCGGCCCGTTGCGTACCCTGTATAATCAGCAGCCTAAATACCTCTTACAGGGGCGTGATTCCTTTTAATCCTACCTCGTACTGAACTTGTAAACGCTTGTCTGGGTATAGGTTTCGCCCGGACGCAGGATGGTGTCAGGGAATTGAGGTTTGTTGACTCCGTCAGGGAACTTCTGGGTTTCGAGAGCCAGGGCCTCGCGATAGCCGATAGGCAGGCCTTCTATCTTACCGCAATATGAACCGTCAAAGAAGTTGCCGCAGTAAAATTGCAGGCCCGGCTGATCGGTGAATACTTCAAGCACTCGCCCTGTGGTATCCTCATATAATTCGCAGGCCTTGTGGAGAGCGCCATCTGAGGGCACATTGAGCACCCAATTATGGTCATATCCTCCTCCAAGAGAAAGTTGCGGATGATTCTCCCCTATTCTTTCTCCTATCACATGCGGCTCTCTGAAATCGAAGGGAGTCCCCTCTACCGGCATAATCTCTCCTGTTGGAATCAAAACCTCATCAACAGCAGTTATTCCATCAGCGGGAATAGTCAGCACATGGTCAAGGATGGTTCCACCTGCACTGCCTTTCAAATTATAAAAGGCATGATTCGAGAGGTTTACCGGTGTGGCTTTGTCTGTGGTTGCCGAATAGGAAATTTCAAGTTCGTTGTTTTCGGTAAGAGTATAAGTCAGCTCAATGCTTAGATTGCCGGGGAATCCGTCTTGCCCGTCTCGGGCGGTATAGCCGAATTTCACCGAGCATGGAGTCCGCTCCAAAACCTTCCACACAACCATATCCAATCCGAGCAGACCGCCATGTAGCGTTTGTCCGTTGTTGTTTTGCGGAAGCTTATAAGTTTTGCCATCAAGAGTGAACTTGCCTCCACCTATACGATTGGCTACTCTGCCAACGGTAGCTCCTAAAAATCTCTCCCCTGTATTATGTACAAAGCGCTCCGCATCGCCATAGCCCACAATTATGTCATCGAGTTTTCCGTTACGGTCGGGAGCGAAGAGACTAATCACGCGAGCTCCGAAATCCGTCACCTGCATTGTCAGGTCTCCTCTGTGAAGATTAAAAAGCTTCAAATGACCGCGGACTCCGGCAGAAGGGTCTTTATAATGGAAAGCATAAGGGGGCACAAGCGGCAGTTCGCTCACATTCGGAGCATTGATAACCTTTAAATTTGCTTCCCGTACACGCTTCATATCCATCTTCAATACCTCACGGTCGTAGGTATAGAATCCGTTCACCTCTCCTTCAACATCCGTTGTTTGGGTATAAATGGCGGCGCAGCATAAATCGCGCTGTTTGATTACGATAAGGTCTTCTATGTAAGTAACATAGCAGTCTGTCACCTTCTCCTCGCTATCATATTGAATATATCCCCACTTCCGGCCTATTTCCCAGGTATGTCCCTCAATCGGTCGGCCGATTCCGCCGTATTCTCCCAGAACGTTAATCATATCCTTGTCGATGATTCTCATTTTGGGATGGGGATAATAGTGAGAATCCAGAATATCCCCCGCACCCTCTATCCAGTTTCCTCCCGAGGCGGCATTGATGAGTCTGGTGGGGTCTTGTGCGAGTGTGAAGTCAACAACAGATTGAGTATCAAACTGTCCCCAAGCCTCATTAAAGGGCACCCATACCACTATGGATTGAAACTTTTTCGTCATAGCCATCACCTCTCTCCACTCTTTATAAAAATTATCTTTCTGCTCTTCGGTAGCGGGATAGTCTTGTCCTGAACCATAATAATCCTCTCCCTGGCCCCAATCCGAGCGCTTGACATAAGCGGCAATGGAAGGCATATCCTGCCAAACCAAGACACCTAACCTGTCGCAGTCGTAATACCAACGGGAAGGCTCCACCTTGATATGCTTGCGTATCATATTGAAGCCCAGGGCCTTGGTTTGTTCAATATCCCAAGCCATGGCTTCTGCGGTAGGAGCAGTATAAAGGCCATCGGGCCACCAGCCTTGGTCGAGCGGACCGAATTGGAACAGAATTTCTCCATTGAGCGCCATCCGCTTTACTTCGGCCTCATCGAGCTTGACCTCAATACTGCGGAAGGCGGTGTAAGCATCAACCTTATCGACAAGCCTGCCTCCCTTGTACAATTTAATTCTAAGGCCATAGAGCCAGGGGGAATCGGGGCTCCAAAGCCGCGGGCGGCGTACCTTCAAATTTGCGGTTTCACCTACGGCAACCTTGGTTTTTGCTCTCTTGAAGATTCCCCAAGCCGGTTTTTCAGGATTATATCCGCGTTTTGGACGCAATACTTCCACTTTGACCTCATCAGCGCTGCCTTCCACATCTACCGAAACGGAAAGTGAGCCGTCAATTGACGTAACTACATTGTAATCTTTAACAAAACTCTCCGACACCGCCTCCATCCACACCGTTTGCCATATGCCTGTAACCGGTGTGTACCATATCCCCGAAGGATTGCTTACCTGCTTGCCGCGGGGCACGCAATAGCTTGTATCATCTGTAGGATCCCATACTTTCAACACAAGCTCAGCCGTTCCTTCCGAGAGGACATCAGTAATGTCAAAGCTGAAACCCGTAAAACCTCCGGTATGGGAGCCGATAAATGTACCGTTAAGCCAGAGCTCGGCTTTCCAATCAACGGCATCGAAATGAAGCAGAACTCTTTTGCCTGCCCATTTGGAGGGTGCTGTAATGGTGGTCTTATACCAAAGCGCCTCATCCTTGGACACCCTCTTGCAAACGCCGGAAAGAGAAGACTCGATGCAGAACGGCACAAGTATTTTCCCATCTGCGTCAGGCATCTCAAGAGCATCTGCGGAAGATATTGCATAATCCCAAAGGCCGTTCAGGTTAACCCAATCAGGACGCACCATCTGAGGGCGCGGATATTCCGGGCGGGCATTGGTAGGGCTGACTTCGGCGGCCCATTTGGTTTTAATGTTTTCTCCTTGAGGAGCCCAGCTTTCGGCGAAGAGAATAGTAGAAAGCGATAGGGCGATAATGGTCGATAAAAGCTTTTTCATTTTATGTGATTTTATAAATAAGCATAGATGTCGGTTTTATGTCCGCTAAGATAATAAAAAACAATTGTATAATAAAGAGACGCCGCACCTTGCGATGCAGCGTCTCTCAGGGTAATACAACTTATCTGACTATAAAAGAAAAGCTATTAGAAATTGGTCTTGTGAAGTTCGAAGAAGGCCTTCGGATATCTGCAAACAGGACATACTTCGGGAGCCTTTGTGCCTACCACGATGTGTCCGCAGCGGCGGCATTCCCATACCTTCACTTCCGACCTTTCGAATACCTTGGCGGTCTCTACATTTTTCAGAAGGGCGCGATAACGCTCCTCATGGCGTTTTTCGATTTCGGCCACTGCGCGGAAGCGGGCTGCGAGGGCGGGGAAACCTTCCTCTTCCGCCGTCTTAGCGAAGCCGTCATACATGTCTGTCCACTCGTAATTCTCGCCATCAGCTGCTGCCTCAAGGTTATGGGCGGTATCGCCTATGCCGCCGAGTTCCTGGAACCAAAGCTGGGCATGTTCCTTTTCGTTGAATGCCGTCTCTTCGAAAAGAGCTGCTATTTGTTCATATCCTTCCTTGCGTGCAACGTCTGCGAAATAAGTATACTTGTTACGAGCCATTGATTCACCGGCAAAAGCCTCTTCCAGATTTTTCTCGGTCTGGGTACCTGCGTATTTGTTTTTCATGTCTTTATTTGTTTTTTGTGTTTCGTTATTCGGTAATTTTGTTAAAAGTTTTTTTGCCGCATCCATGGGAAAATCCGGACTTGGCGGGTTTGCAATGAGTTTTTGTAAAAGAGCGTGTGAATTTGCGCTCTGCGGGAGCATATATCCCGCTTCGCGGAAAAGGTCCTCGCTGATAATCCTTTCCGACCTTTCTATCGCCTTCATAAGACGGTAGAGACCATCTTCCTTGGCGCTCCCGGCGAGCTCGGATGCCGCCTTTTCGCTTTGCGCTTTCATTCCGGTCATATTGCCGAAAACCTCTACCACCTCCCCTGTCTTTTTCTGCTGTGCGGGCATCTCTACAGGCACCATGCTGATGGCTCCTGACGGGCAGGCATCTGCACAATCTCCGCAGCCTATGCATTTATCCGCATTGATGATGCTGTCCTCGGTATCAGTCGCACCGGTGGGGCATACATACAGGCAAAGGCAATCCTTTGTACAAAGGCGTATGTTGCGTACTGCTATCTTTTTTACCATGGCATTATCTCCTTTCTATCTTTTCAAATTTCCATGAAGGAACCTTGCATACAGGGCAAATCTCGGGAGCTTTTTCGCCAATGTACACAAATCCGCATGCGCTGCATACCCATACTTCCTTTCCTTCCATCATGGTTTCGCCCTCTTTGAGATAGCGCCTCACAAGAGAAGAGAGTATCCTGCTGACTTTCTCGCCCCAAACGCATACGCGTTGTGCTCCGCGGTCACCGACGGCCTTTGCAGTCTCGTGGAGTAAGGCATAGCCGTCAACTTCTTTTTGAAGATTCTCGGCAAGGCCGATAACTGTGGCATCCTCCACCGCCGGAGTTATGCTTGCAAAGTAGTCTGCAAGCTGCTTAAAGAGTCCGCTTTCCTCGTAAAGATACTGCTTTTCGCAGCCCTGTGCAAGATTGGAGCAGAGTGCCGCAAGCTGTCCTGCAGAGAGCTTTTTGCAATCGGAATCGGCCTCGGATGAAGAGGTGCTTGCCTGATGGATAGAAGCGCCTACCGTAGGGGCGGGAGCGCTTTCCGGCTTGGCTGCATCTGCAGGCGAAACCGCCGAAACAGTATCCACTGCAACCCCCTCAGCCGCATCTACCGCAGTCCCTCCCTCCGGTGCAAAGTCCGACTTGGGCGCATCACAAAGCGGACAGGTCCAATCGGCAGGCAAATCGGAGAAAGCTTTCTCCTTTGCCTCGTCATAGACATATCCGCAAATTGAACAAATGTACTTCATAATCCCTTTTAAAGCAGATTCTTATCGATAAAATCTTTAAGAGATGCTTTCGGAAGAGCGCCCTGCATAATTTGAGGCTGGCCGTCTTTAGGGCAGAAGAGAAGAGTCGGGATGCTTCTGATATTGAAGGCGTCGGAGAGTTCCATTTCCTGCCCGGTATCCACCTTGTAGATATCCACCTTTCCGGCATACTCATCCGAAAGTTCATCGAGAATCGGCGAGAGCATTTTGCAGGGGCCGCACCAAGAGGCGTAGAAATCAACTATTGCCGATTTGTCACCTTCGAATTTCCACTCATTAGGGGATGCTTCGTAGTTCCATACTTTCTTCAGGAACTCGTCTTTGTTTATGTGTATTGCTGCCATAATTTTAATTCTTTATTTAAATTCCATTGCAAAAATATGACATCTTTATATATAAATCAAATAGATTTGTTCTATATTTGTATCGATAAAACCGATAAGCTATGACAATTCAACAGATGGAGTATATTGTGGCGCTCGACAAGCACCGTCAATTTGTTAAAGCGGCGAAGGCCTGCGGGGTGTCCCAGTCAACTCTGAGCATGATGATAAAGAAGTTGGAGTGGGAGTTGGACACCATAATCTTCGACCGGGAAGCCAGCCCGATGAAGCCGACTCCCATAGGAGAAAAAATCATCGCTCAAGCAAAAGTGGTTCTGTTTCATGCCGAGCAGCTTAAAGAAATCACTCTTTCCGAAATGCTAAGTATCGACGGAGATGTTCATCTTGCAATCATCCCCACGGTTGCTACAGATATAATTCCGAAAATAATAAAGAATATGCGAAGAGACAGTCCGAAGATTCATATCTATGCCTACGAGATGATGACTTGTGATATTCTCGACAAACTCTCAAATGCTGAATTGGACATAGCTCTCATGGCCACCCCCTTGAATAACAGCAACTTTCTGGAGATTCCCGTATATTACGAGAAATTCTTCGCCTATGTTTCCCCTCTCGATGATTTATACGAAAAGAGCGAACTCAGTTCAAACAGTCTTCCTCTCGAAAGAATGTGGATGCTGACGGAAGGCAACTGCATGCGCGATCAGGTTTTCCGTTTAGGCCGTTCAAAATCCGACTATACTGCCAAGTATGAGGCAGGCAGCATAGATACACTTATAAGAATTGTAGATTTAAACGGCGGATTCACGGTGATTCCGGAACTTCATCTCCCCTATCTTTCAGAGGAAGAGCAGAAGAATGTGCGGCCGCTGGTTTCGCCTGAGGCGGTAAGGGAGATTTCGCTTGTAATAAGAAAAGATTTTGTGAGGGAACGCATCCTTAATGAGGTTGCAAATGCCGTCAAGAAATCAATCCCCGAGCATATGATAGACCCGGGACTCAAAAAATTCGCAATAAAAATCTAAACCATATGACATATTTGGCATCCAAACCCCGTTACATGATTCTGGACGGCCTGCGCGGAGTGGCAGCAATCATGGTCCTGTTTTTCCATTGTTTCGAAACCTATATTCCGGTATTCGGCACGCAGATAATCAATCACGGATATCTTGCCGTGGATTTCTTCTTTGTCCTGAGCGGATTCGTAATCGGATATGCTTATGATGACAGGTGGGGCAAGATGACAACCCGCGCATTCTTCAAGAGGCGTCTTACACGCCTGCACCCCATGGTTGTCGCAGGTACCATTATTGGAGCTTCATTATTCTTTTTCCAAGGAGCGGCTTTCCCTAAAATTATGGAGGTCGAGGCTTGGAAATTCGGCCTTTGCCTTCTGATGGGCCTGCTTATGATTCCATGCGGAGCCGGACTGGATATCCGCGGTTGGGGCGAAATGAACAGCTTCAACGGCCCGAACTGGACACTTACATTTGAATACGTGGCTAACATACTATATGCATTCATTTTCCGTCATCTGCCCAAAGCAGCGCTTGCAGTACTTTGCGCTGTAAGTTCATTTTTCATTCTGGACCTTACTCTTGGATGGGATTTGTTCGGCTTGTTCCCAGACGGGCCTCAATATGCAGTTATAGGAGGCTGGAGTCTCAACGCCCAGCAAGTTTATATCGGTTTCGGTCGTCTGCTTTATCCTTTCCTTTGCGGTCTTCTGATTTCCAGAATCCTTTCCTCCAGACGCAGCGAATCCAATCCCAGCGGCTCCCCCATCAGCCTTCGCGGAGGCTTTTACTGGTGCTCTCTTGCACTTATAGTCATCTTCTCAATCCCCTGCATTACAGGCAAACCAAGCCCCGCCGATGGACTGTATCAGGCTTTCAGCATTATCGTCCTGTTCCCTCTTATTGTTCTTGCAGGCGCAGGGAGCGATATAAGCGATGCTTTCAGCACCAAGCTTTGCAAGTTCCTTGGGGATTTGTCTTACCCTTTGTATATCACCCATTATCCGCTTATGTATATGCAGATGTCATGGGTGGCTGCTAATAAGGACGCCCCTGTATGGATGCATATTGTTCTTAATATCGGCGTTGTAATTATGTCCATCGCTATCGCTTATGGCGTAATGAAAATATATGACGAGCCTGTTCGCGAGTGGCTCAAGGATCATTGGTTAGGCCGTAAAAAAGTGCAAAGCGTCAATTAAGCTGCTTTGCGTCTTGCAGCACAACCACATTGCTGCGCTCGAGGCGGGCTGAGAGCCAGCGGCGGATACGCTCGGTGGTTTCGGCATCGAATTCAGTTTCCGAGCTTACAATTGCAACGATTTGTTCTTCTGAGGACTCGGAAGCTACATCTATCGAGCTGCCCTTTGTGAGAACCAATTTTGTTATCTCAGGATATTGAGCGGAAAGTTCTTTGGAAACAGCTGCAGACGGTAATTCTTCGCGTCTGTATTTTTCGAGCCGTGTGTTGAGAGTGCCTATTGAATCCGTAAGAGCCCTTAGCTGCAGGTCCGACCTTTCATAAATATCCTTAATGAGTTCCGACTCCGACATACCCTCGCGGCTTACCGTAGCATCCTCGCGGAAAACTAATTGTGAGCGGGCTATGCCGTGTTTTTCGGCATCTGAATAAAGCTTCTCTTTATCTACATCATCCAATTTATCTCCTGCCATAAAAAGTTCCACCTTTGTCGGCTTGGAGGAAAAATCCACCTTGTGCTCGTATATAAAAGTACCGGTTAGAGTTTTATTTTCGGTTATAAGCTTACTCACTCGCATCTTGAAATTGCTTTCCTTGATAGTCCTCAAGGCAGTGAATATACTCGGAATTGTTATTATAAGCAGAATGATTGCTACCGTACTCGGCTTCATTGAACTGCGTTTTGTTGCAGACTCATCCTGAACATCCTCCTCAATAACCGGATAACGAAGGTATTTGGCGACCAGATAGGTGGCGAGGGCAATAAAGATAATATTGATTGTAAACAGATAAAATGCCCCTATGATATAACTCCATTTCCAAAGCGTAAAGCCGTAGCCTATGGTGCAGAGAGGCGGAAGCAGAGTGGTGGAGATGGCGACACCTGCTATAACCGTTCCCCTTTCTTTCCTGGAAATTTCAATCATGCCCGCTATTCCGCCGAACAAGGCGATTAAAACATCATAGATTGTTGGGATTGTACGGGCGAGGAGCTCGGTCGGATGCTCCAACTTCAGCGGAGTCACCAGAAAATAAATGGTTGATGCAACAATGCTGACTGAAACCATTATAATCAGATTCTTAACTCCTTCCTTTACAAGAGCATTATCGCGTGTCGCAAGTCCGAAGCCGAAGCCGAGTATCGGTCCCATAAGCGGCGATATAAGCATTGCACCTATTATAACCGGAATTGAATTTATGTTTAATCCCAACGCTGCGGTAAAAACCGCACAGGTTAAAATGATAACATTAGGACCTTTGAAACTTACGTTTTTGCGAATGTAAAGAGTTGCTCCATCGTAATCCAAATGGTCTGACATGTTCACCAGTGAGCGCAGGAACACCAAAAACTTTTTCACATCAATCTATGTTTATTTTTAAACGTTTCACAAGATTATAAAATCACGCAAATATATCAACATTTTGGATTAATTCACTTAATCTGCAAAAATCACTACCTTTGTTTATATTTAAATTTTGTAAAAAAAGGATTATGAAATCAATCGAAGTGGCAGCGGCAATTATAGTTAAGGATGGAAAGATTTTGGCTACTCAGCGCGGATATGGCAAGTGGAAGGGCTGGTGGGAGTTTCCGGGCGGAAAGATAGAGGCCGGTGAGAAAGCGCAGGAGGCCCTCCGCCGCGAAATTCAGGAGGAGTTGGAAATAGAGATAGCAATAGATAAATTTATACAAACGGTAGAATATGACTACCCTGATTTCCACTTAACAATGCACTGTTTTCTCTGCCATGTCGTGAGCGGGCAATTGGAACTTCTTGAACATGCCGATGCTGTTTGGCTGGACGCATCAGGACTTGACAATGTCAAGTGGCTTCCTGCCGACCTTGAAGTTTTACCAAAAATAAAACAGGAGCTTTCGCTCTGAACTTTTCTTATTACTCTATCTTTTTTTTATTGCCACTACAATTAGAAGCGAAAACGCACTATTTCAATCGACCTTTCAAATAATCCATTGTATCCTTGACAGTCTGTTTCATATCGCGGG
>JAAZIW010000195.1 GCA_012800665.1 Rikenellaceae bacterium | reverse complement strand
CGATAATGAGGCGGAATTCTTCAAGCTCCTCATCGGAATAACGGGTTTTCTTTATGTCTTCTGCCATAATCTATAGGTTTTATTGTTTTGTTACTTTTATGTGGATTGTGCCTTCGTTCCACTCTGCCTCATAGCCTTCCTTTACAGGAGAAAGGGCTAAGGAAAGGGCAAGTGTCTGCGAGGCTATATAGTCGCTGTATCCTTCTAACGAGGATTTTATTTCTTCATGAGCATCCCCTTCGGCATAAATGCCGATTGCAACCTTGTCCGTTACATCGAGACCGGACTCCTTGCGTATATTCTGGATGCGGTTGATGAGTTCGCGGGCGGTGCCTTCTTTGCGGAGCTCATCTGTAACTTCTATATCAAGCGCGATGGTAAGCTGACCATCAGTGGCAACGAGCCATCCGGGCATATCTTCAGATGTGATTTCGTAATCTTCAGGAAGAAGTTCTATAGTTCCGCCGGAAAGCTGCAAACTGTATTCCCCTGCCGCCTCAATGCCGCTTATAGTGCGCTGATCCATCTTTGCAAAGGCTCCGGCTATCTCCTTCATCAGAGGACCGTATTTTTTGCCGAGAGTGCGGAAGTTGGGCTTTATCTTCTTTGTTATTATGCCGGTAGTGTCGAAGAGGAACTCCGCCTCTTTAACATTCACTTCGCTGAGCACAAGTTCTTTAACCTCCTCGAATTGCGCCTTGATTTTTTCGCTGAGCACCGGAATAACGATTTTGCTGAGCGGCTGACGCACCCTTATGCTCACCTTGCGGCGAAGGGCCAGCACCAATGAGGTTGCCTTTTGCGCCAAGGCCATGCGCTCCTCGAGTTCAGAGTCAATCAGCTTTTCATCTGCCTTGGGCATAAGTTCATAATGAACGCTTCCTGCGGAGGGCATAAGATCGAGCCAAAGTTCATCGGCATAGAAAGGAGCGATGGGAGCGGATAAAAGGGCAACAGTTTTCAACGCCTCGTACAGGGTTTCGTATGCCGCCTTTTTGTCTTGAGTGAGACCGCCGCCCCAGAAGCGCTTGCGGTTAAGGCGTACATACCAATTGCTGAGATGGTCGCAAACAAAGTCCTGTATAAGACGGCCTGCGGTTGTCAGGTCATAATCCTCATATGCAGCGCTCACATTCTTTATGAGACTGTTTTGGAGTGAAATTATCCAGCGGTCGATTTCGGGTCGCTCCGAAACGGGCACTGCGCTTTGCAAGAGCTTAAAGCCGTCTACATTTGCATAAAGGGCAAAGAAAGAGTAGGTATTGTAGAGGGTGCCGAAGAATTTGCGGTAAACTTCATCCACGCCTGCTTTGTCGAAACGAAGATTATCCCAAGGCTGGGCGTTGGTAAGCATATACCAGCGGAGCGCATCGGCGCCGAATTTATCAATTACCGAAAACGGCTCTACTGCATTGCCTAAGCGCTTGCTCATTTTGTTGCCGTCCTTGTCAAGCACCAAACCGTTGGAAATTACGCACTTGAATGCCGGAGTGCCGCTTACCATCGTATGGATGGCATGGAGGGTGTAGAACCAGCCGCGGGTTTGGTCCACGCCCTCGGCAATAAAATCAGCTGTGGCGCCGAAATCGGGAGTGTTCAAGCCGCTCAGGCCTGTTTGGGCGTAAGGCATGGCGCCGGAGTCGAACCATACATCTATAAGATCGAGTTCGCGGGTCATCTTGCGGCCGCTGTCGGACACTAAGAAGATGCTGTCAACATAAGGTCTGTGAAGGTCTATCTTATTATAATTGTCAAGACTCATGTCGTCCGGGTCGAAGCCTTTGTCCTTTAGAGGATTGGAAGGCATGATGCCGGCAGCTACCGCCTTTTCTATTTCGCAGTAAAGTTCTTTTACCGTGCCTATGCACTTTTCTTCTTT
>JAAZIW010000194.1 GCA_012800665.1 Rikenellaceae bacterium | reverse complement strand
GCCGTGCTGGACCCCAAACGCGAAGACGACAATTATCCTTTCAACGACCTCTGCGGCTGCGGAGTAGGCTTCAAACTCGTGCAGGGCTATGCCCAAAAATACGAAATTCCTTTCGACACCCTTATCCCCCTTCTCGACCTCTGCGTGGTAAGCATTGCCGCCGACCTTGTGCTTATGACGGGCGAAAACAGGATACTCGCGCACTTCGGGCTTAAACGCCTCAACGAAGAGCCGCGCAAGGGACTGCAGGCATTAATAAATCTCAGCAATCTTGAAACCGGCCATGTAAGCATGGACGACATTGTATTCAAGATAGGCCCCCGCATCAATGCCGCAGGAAGAATGGAGACGGGGCGCTTGGCGGTGGAATTGCTTACGGCTACCGAAAGCGGCCAGGCCATGATAACTGCGGAACGCATCAACAACAATAACAACGAGCGTAAAAACATCGACCGCGAAATAACCGCTGAAGCCTTGGAAATGGTGGAAAGCGGAAATGCTCTAGCCAGCGAAAATGCCACGGTTGTTTACAGCCCCGACTGGAACAAGGGAGTGGTGGGCATAGTGGCTTCGCGCTTGGTGGAGGCGTTTTATAAGCCGACCGTAGTTCTCACAAAGAGCAATGGACTTGTAACAGGCTCTGCCAGAAGCGTTTCGGGCTTCGATTTATACTCTGCCATAGAAAGCTGCGCCGACCTTTTAGAGAATTTCGGAGGCCATATGTATGCAGCAGGCCTTACCCTTAAAGAAGAAAATCTTCCCGAATTCGCCAGCCGTATGGATGCCTTGGTGAAAGGTAAAATTACTGAGGAAATGCTAACCCCTATTGTGGACATAGATTCTCCTCTCGACTTCAGCCAAATAACTCCAAAATTTTTCCGCATATTAAAGCAGTTCCAGCCCTTCGGACCGGGCAACAATAATCCTGTGTTCATGACCGAAAATGTGTATGATGCGGGAAACGGCCGCAAAGTGGGAGCGGGAGGCGTGCATCTTAAATTGGACCTTATTCAGGAAAGCCAACCCTATCACCAAATTCCTGCGATAGGCTTCAATATGAGTGAATATTACGACTATATTCACGAAGGCAATGCCATGGATGTTTGCTACAGCATAGTGGAAAACTATTACAGGGGCAGTTCCAGCATGCAACTCCGCATACGCGACATCCGCGAGCGCGAAGAGATAATATGACACAATTCGCCCTTATAGGACACCCCCTCGCCGGCTCCGGAAGTCCGGCGCTTTTTTATCGTGCCTATAATGGCAAATGGCCCTACGAGCTTGTAGATGAGCCTGATTTCGAGGTGGCGTGGAAAAGATTTCTAAAAGATTACAAAGCGATAAATATAAGTGCGCCTTTTAAGGAGAAGGCATTTAAAAAGGTGGATTTTGCAGATGATTCCGCAAGAGCCGTCGGAGCCGTAAATATTGCCGTCAAGACTGCGAAGGGCATAAAAGGCTATAATTCCGATTATTCGGGTGTTCGCAAGGTTTTGGAAAATAGAGGATTCGGTAAGAATTCCACTGCGGTGGTAGCCGGTTACGGAGGTGCAGGCAAAGCGGCTTATGCCGCCGCCAAATCGCTTGGCATGAACACAGTAGTCTGTAACCGAACTCATAAAGTCCTGAGAAACAGCGTTTATTCCACTCTGCCTCTCGAAGACTTGCCTATGTTGGCGGCCAAGGTGGATGTGCTGATTTACACTTTGCCTGTAGGTCTTAAACCTACACAAGAAGGACAGCCGGAATCTTTCGGTCTGCATTGCCCCGTGATTCTGGAAGCAAACTATAAAACCCCCTCTATGCAGAGTTCTGCGACAAAAGAATATATCTCCGGCAGAGAATGGCTGCTGGAGCAGGCAAAGGCAGGTTACCGCCTAATGACCGGTGAAACTCCGAATTTATAGTTTTCCATAGCAAGAATTGTTAATTTGTAAAAATTCTGAAGCAAAAGGTTTCAGATTTTTTGTTTTTCTATAGGAAAATAAGTAATTTTACAAACCAGTTAACGCTAATAACTACAAACATTATGAGCAATAATCATTTGCTATTACTTGGCGATGAGGCTGTAGCTTTGGGCG
>JAAZIW010000193.1 GCA_012800665.1 Rikenellaceae bacterium | reverse complement strand
GAAAACCATATTTTAGACTTCATGCAAGGCGATTACGATATCCTTTTGTGCACCACCATAATAGAGAACGGCCTGGATATCCCGAACGCCAATACCATCATCATCAATCAAGCTCAAAATATAGGACTAAGCGATTTGCACCAATTGCGCGGCCGTGTAGGACGTTCCAACCGCAAAGCCTTCTGTTATCTTATCGTGCCGCCGCTTGTAAGCATCTCCGATGACTCCCGCCGGCGCCTTCGCGCAATAGAAGAATTCAGCGACCTTGGGAGCGGCTTTAACATTGCAATGCAAGACTTAGATATAAGGGGAGCGGGCAATTTAATAGGTGCTGAACAGAGCGGTTTTATTATGGAAATGGGCTACGAAACTTATCAGCGCGTAATAGAAGAGGCGATGGAAGAACTCGGCATAGAGACCGGTATTGACGGCCCCGCCCGGAGTTCCCGCAGTTCTTTCGTGCAGGATTGCAGCATAGAAACCGACCAGGCGGCTCTTATCCCCGATGATTACATAGATATAAGCGCAGAAAAAATACGCATTTACAAGCAGCTCGACTCGCTTACATCCGAAAAGGCCCTGAATGCTTATGCTGCAGTTGTGGCAGACCGCTTCGGCCCCATCCCGCAAGAGCTTTCCAATCTCTTTTATGTGGTTAAAATCCGCAATTCGGGAGCTTCCTTAGGTTTTGAGAAGATAATCATAAAGAACGGAATGTTTATTTGCTTCTTTGTGGAAGATTCCAAGAGCCCTTATTATTCTTCCGACGTTTTCACCAAAGTAATACAGAAAATCAGCCTGCCTTTCGAGTTGAAGCAGGCGGAAAGCCGACTTAAATTAGTTGCAAGGGGGATAGATACCCTCGAAAAGGCGCATACGCTATTGGCTAAGTTAAAATAAATCTGTAATTTTGTAGTCTATGCAATTTTTAATCTGATGGCAAACCTCGTCATAGAAATTGGAAATACAGCGCTTAAAGCGGCATGGGCCGAGGGTAAAACTCTTGGTAAAACCTACCGCTATCAAGGCGAAAAAACCATCGACTTCATCCTTTCCATAACCGAAAAAGAAAGGCCTGAAGTAATGGCTGTAGTTTCTGCCAAAGAATTAAGCGCCGACGATGAGAGCGTTCTGAAAGGCGAATGCCGTCATTTGATGCTGTTAGACAGTAACCATCCTGATTATCTTCAGCGCTACGGTATTCCCGAATATCTGAGCTATGACCGAGCCTGTTCCATTATGGCGGTAAGGCATCTTTTTAAAGGCAAACCTTGCACCATCTTCGACTTCGGAACTACTCTTACCATCGATTTGGTGGGCTCTGACGGCAGATATCGCGGAGGAAATATCTCCCCCGGCTGCCGCACCCGCTTCAAGAGCCTGAATCGCTATGCAAAATCGCTGCCGCTTATAAACACCCCCAACAGATTCCCTCAAGAAGGCAACTCTTTGGAGAGCTCGATAGAGTCCGGAGTAATTTCGGGCATAATGTTTGAAATTGAAGGCTACATACGCCGACTGCCCGACAATATAATAGTGTTTACCGGCGGTGATGCAATATATTTCGCCAAGCGCATGAAGTACTCGCTTTTTGTAATGAGCCAGCTTGTACTCGCCGGCCTGGCAATTATGACAGACGATTATG
>JAAZIW010000192.1 GCA_012800665.1 Rikenellaceae bacterium | reverse complement strand
GAAATCAAAGATTTCTGGATAGATTGCCCCATAGAGGGCTGCCCCTTCCCCCGCAAGCATTCGGCAGATATTTTCAATCAGCCGGGCTATCGCGGAGCAGGTACCGCCATTCCGATATTTTCCCTTAGAGGGGAAGATGATTTCGGCGTAGGCGAGTTTGTGGATATTCCCGGATTCGTTGATTGGGTTGCCCGCACAGGCCAGAGTATTGTTCAAATTCTCCCCATAAACGATACCACCCACAAGGGAAA
This sequence comes from Rikenellaceae bacterium, assembly GCA_012800665.1. Taxonomy (GTDB): domain Bacteria; phylum Bacteroidota; class Bacteroidia; order Bacteroidales; family UBA932; genus Cryptobacteroides. The sequence continues at coordinate 1,804 of JAAZIW010000192.1, read as the reverse complement.
ATGGAGCGACAGCTACCCTTACAATCCAGTTTCATCATTTGCGCTGCATCCCCTTTATATGCATCTGCCGGCTGCAGGCGTAAAGGTGGACGCTGAATATCGCAAACTTCAAAAGGAGTTGAACGAAGAGCCCTTTGTAGATTATCCGCGAGTTATCAAACTGAAAATAAATTATCTGCGCAAAGCTTATAAAGAGAAAGCCGCCAACAAAGATATGGCCTCTGCTGATTTTGTAAACTTCTCTGCAAAGAACGCCGATTGGCTTGACGCTTATGCCGACTTCTGCGCCAAAAGAGATAAGTTTGAGCCTGATTTCTACCGCTGGGTGCAGTGGCATCTCGACAAACAACTCAGTGCGGCGGTAGAATATGCCCACTCCAAAGGCGTTTATCTTAAAGGGGACCTCCCCATAGGCGTAGGTCACGACAGCGTGGATGCTTACAGCTTCCCCAATCTCTTTAATCTCGACTCGAATGCCGGCGCACCGCCCGATTATTTCAGCGCTGACGGCCAAAATTGGGGTTTCCCCACTTATAATTGGGAGGAAATGGCAAAAGACGATTATGATTGGTGGAAGAGGCGCCTTCGCAAGATGAGCGAATATTTTGATGCTTATCGCATCGACCATATACTCGGTTTCTTCCGTATTTGGGAGATTCCTGTCGAATTCAAGGGCGGATTGCTGGGGCACTTCAACCCCGCGCTTCCCTACAGCCGCGATGAAATCGTCGGTATGGGCCTGCCGATTATAGGTTTGTTTATAGAAGACCCGCGCAAGCCCGGCTGGTTCCATCCGCTTATAACTCCTGACACTTCGGGCCTGGAGCCATGGCAGAAAGAGAAGTTCGATGCCCTCTACACCGATTTCTTCTATCATCGTCACGATGCTTTCTGGAAATACAATGCCCTTAAGAAGCTCCCGCATCTGCTCAGCTCCACCAGGATGTTGGCCTGCGGTGAGGATTTGGGCATGGTGCCGCACTGCGTGCCTGAGGTAATGAACCAGGAAAAGATATTGTCGCTGGAGATGCAGCGCATGGATAAGGGCTATGAATGGCCTTACCTGAGTGTCTGCGCAACATCTTCGCACGATATGTCAGGAATACGCACGTGGGATTCCGACGATAAGGCTCCGGCGGAATGCAGACGCATTTTGGAAGAGCATCTTAACAGCAAGTGCATGTTGGCCATCTTCCCGATTCAGGACTGGCTGTCCATAGACCGGAAACTGCGCGCCGCCGACCCGAAGAAAGAACGCATCAACGACCCCGCCAATCCCGACAACAAATGGCGCTGGCGCCTGCATCTGACCAATAAAGAATTATTGGATGCCGCATCGTGGTGTACTGCCGTCACTTCACTTATTAAAGACAGTAACCGCTGATTTTTAACGGTATTTTTCATTTAGACAAAAAAAACAGTAACTTTGTCGGCTATTTTTCGATAAATACAAAAAAATAAAATACTTATACAGTTATGCAAAGCAAAGGAGCAATAAAATTTGTGGCAATTCTGCTCATTTTAGCCTGCCTCTGGCAGCTGTCTTTCACTCTTGTTTCTATAATTCATGGAAACAAGGCGAAAAAAGCTGCCGAAAGGAAAGTGGCTATTACCGAACAAAGCGCCGCTTTCGCCCAGGTGCCTGAAGTAGATAAGGCATATTATCTCGACTCCATCAAAAAAGAGACAGAAAAGAATTACATCGACTCTCTGATGGGAGAGAAAGTATATTTCGGTTATACCTATAAGGATGTCCGCAGCAAGGAACTCAACCTCGGTCTGGACCTCAAGGGCGGTATGAACG
>JAAZIW010000022.1 GCA_012800665.1 Rikenellaceae bacterium | reverse complement strand
TCATTCTGAACAAAGATATCCATTGCTTACAGATTGACGTTTTAGTGCAAACAAAGATAATGAATTGCTTTCAATCTTCCTAAAATTTTGATAAATTTGCAATATGAATAACGCTATTATTAATTTCCCTCTTCCGGCAAATGAGCCGGTAAAAACTTATTTGGAATCTTCTGCCGAAAGAATCGCTTTAAAAGAAGAACTCGAACGCCAATATAACACCGTGGTGGAAATTCCCGCCATTATAGGAGGCAAAGAGATTTTCACCGGCAAAACAGCCGAAGTCAGGAATCCCTGCGAGCACGGACATGTGCTTGCCCGCTATCATATGGTAGGGGAGAAGGAGGTGAAGATGGCAATAGAGGCCGCTCTTGAGGCCCGCAAAGCATGGAGCCGCACCCCTTGGACAACCCGGGCCGCAATCAACCTCAAATGCGCCGAACTTCTAAGCACTACTTGGCGCACCAAGATAAATGCCGCCACCATGTTGGGGCAGGGGAAGAATATTTATCAGGCGGAAATCGATGCCGCTGCCGAAGCCTGCGACTTCTTCCGCTACAATGTCTCCTTTGCTTCGCAAATTTACGGCATGCAGCCCAAGGATGCCAAGAATTGCGTTAACCACAACGAATTCCGTCCTCTCGAAGGTTTTGTATTAGCGATTACTCCTTTCAATTTTACAAGTATAGCCTCCAATCTTTGCATGGCGCCTGTACTAATGGGCAATGTTGCGATATGGAAACCCAGCCGCACTGCTCTTTTGAGCAATTATTACCTTATGAAATTGTATAAAGAGGCGGGTCTGCCAGACGGAGTAATCAACTTCCTGCCCGGCAGCGGCGAACTCATAGCCGATATTTGTACCGAAAGCCATTATTTCGCAGGCCTGCATTTCACGGGCTCCACCGACACTTTCAACAAGCTTTGGGCTGCCGCCGCCAAGAATGTGGAGAAATATATTAGCTACCCGCGCATAGTCGGCGAAACCGGAGGAAAAGACTTCATCTTCGTGCATCCCAGTGCAGATGCTGCGGCTGTAGCCCATGCGGCATTCACCGGAGCATTCGAATATCAAGGACAAAAATGCTCTGCCGCTTCGCGCATGTATATTCCCAAGAGCCTTTGGCCTGAGGTTTTGGAGCGTATGAAAAAAATGGCGGGCGAGGTTAAGATGGGTCCTGCCAGCGACCTTCAGAATTATATAAATGCTGTTATCGACGAGGCTTCTTTCAATAGGATTGAGGCGCAAATTGCAAATGCCAAATCTTCTCCGGAGTCCAAAATCGTGCTCGGAGGCAAATGCGACAAGTCTGTGGGCTGGTTCGTGGAGCCTACCATAATAGAAACCACAAATCCCAAATTCAAAAGCATGGTAGAAGAGATTTTCGGCCCTGTGCTTACGGTTTGTCCCTATGAGGATGCAAAGTGGGAGGAAGTAGTTAAGCTTTGCGATGAAACCTCTCCTTATGGCCTTACAGGCTCGGTTTTCGGCAAGGACAGGATTGCCTGCGAAAAAATTTCCGAGATGCTTCGCTATGCTGCAGGCAATTTTTATATCAACGACAGGCCTACGGGCGCAGTGGTGGGTTGTCAGCCTTTCGGCGGAGCCCGCGCTTCCGGCACGGATGACAAGGCAGGAGGCCCCTTCAACCTTTTCCGCTGGGTTTGCCCGCGCACAATTAAGGAAACATTAGTGTCCCCGACAGACCCCTTCTCGGCTTATCCGTTTATAAAGAGATAATATATCAGTTATTAAGAGAATTCGCTCTATAATAAAGAAGCAACGTTATAAATATTTTACAGAATGAAACCAATAAATACAGAAAAGGCCCCTGCGGCCATAGGACCTTACAGTCAAGCAGTTTGTTCCAATTCACTCATATTCGTTTCCGGGCAATTGCCCATTGATCCCGCTACAGGCGAATTTGCCGAAGGCGGCATAAAGGAGCTCACTAAACAGAGCCTCCTGAACATGCAAAATATTCTTTTAGAGGCCGGCACCGACCTTTCGCATGTGCTTAAAACTACGGTATTCCTTGCCGACATGAACGATTTTGCCGGTATGAATGAGGTTTATTCGGAGTTCTTTACCGAGCCCTTTCCTGCACGCTCAGCAGTGGCAGTGAAAACCTTGCCCAAAGGCGCACTCGTAGAAATCGAATGCATTGCGGAAAAGCCCTGCTGTGCGAGCCATGAACATGAAATATGCGATGGCAGCGGCCGTGGCGAAGGACGCGGAAGAAGCGGCCGTCGCTAACCTTTATTAATCATCAGATTGTCGCCTTCGCAGATGACAGTGCCCCCGTAGGGGATAATATTATTCTCACCGCGTTGAATGAGCAGCAGCTGCTCGCCCTTTTTGAGGTCGAGTTCGCTGACTTTTTTGCCGATTCTGCTGTCGTCGCGCTTGATGTCTTCTTCTATTATCTTGATATCGCTTTCTCCGCTGTAAGCGGTGCTGCAAAAGATAATATTATCCCCCTCAAGTATCTGAGTCTTGCCATGGGGGACTAATTTGGTGCCGTCAGGGCGTCTTATAAGGCAGATAAGCAGGGACTTTGGAAGAGATAATTCCGCAACGGTTTTGCCTGCCCAGGAATTGGAGGCATCTATATGCAAATCGGTAAATTGAAGGTCGGCTTCTTCGGCAAAGTCCGTGAAGGTTTTCATGACATCGACTTCGGGGTCGACCTGCCCCAATACTTTGGCCATAAAGGGCAGGAGTCCCCCCTGTATGGAGATAGACAGAAGCACTATGCACAAAACTATACTGAAGGGGTCGTGAGTCAACAGCCCTGATGCTCCCACGGTGGCCACAATGGCAAATACTATTGAAGATGCGCCTTTAAGTCCGGAGAAGGCGAGCAGTATTTGTTGGGCGAGAGGATATTTGCGGAAAGGAGTGAGTATAAGGGCAATCGTTACAGGCCGGGAAACGAACGACATTAAGGCGAAAATTGCAAGCGCCGGCACAAATTCTTTGACAAGGCTGGAGGGTTTAGCCAAAAGACCTATAGTAAAGAAGATGAACACCTGCATAAGAGAGTTAATGCCATCGAAGAAGTGAACCATCTCCTTTTTCTCGCGGAATTTGGCATTGCCGAGCATCATTCCGCATATATAAGCCGACAGATAACCATTGCCGCCTACTACATCGGGCAAGCCGTACGAAATCAAGACCACGCCGATAAAAAACAAGGATGAAAATCCTGATGTGGCAAAGCCTATCTTGCGTACTACCCAAATGGCGAACTTTCCTATAAGAATACCGCCGATGACTCCGAAAATCACTTGCGCCACGAAAATCCATACCACCTGTCCCGCGCCTATGCCTTCTTTCAGAAGTGCGAGGAATACAACCGTCAGCAAGTAAGACATGGGGTCGTTAGATGAGCTCTCCACCTCAAGCAGGGGCGCGGAATAATTGCGCAGACCCAACTTCCTGCCGCGCAGGATGCTGAAAACCGTAGCGGCATCGGTAGAGCCGACAACCGAACCGATTAGCAAGGACTCTATCCATCCCCATTTAAGTATAAAATGGCATAGGGTGCCTGTGATTAAAGATGTAAGTATAACGCCAAGTGTTGCGAGCAGGCCTGCTTCTGTAAGAATGTTTTTAGCGGCCTTGATTCTTGTACCGAAACCGCCGTAAAACAATATGAAAATAAGCGCAGCAGAGCATAGGCGCTCCACAATATTATAGCTTTCCTCTTCTACGGGTAAGATGCCGGTGCTCCCGAACACTATGCCTAAAAGCATAAAACCCAGCAACATCGGTATTCCGAATTTGCTGGATGCGTTATTTAACAATATACTAATGAAAATAATTACAGCGACGAGTATGAGTATGCCGGACATCGTTTAGAATTAAAGTTGTAATTTATCGTTTTGCTAAAAAAACAGTTGCAAAGTTAAAAAATAGAGAGGAAAAAATAAAATTTAATTTTAAAATTTTTCTGCATCAGCCGAAAGTAACATCCAATACCATCATCAGGGCAAAGCCTATCGCCACTCCGATTGTGGCTATATTGCTGTGTCTGCCGACCTGTGATTCGGGGATGAGCTCCTCTACAACCACATATAACATGGCTCCTGCGGCAAATGAGAGAAGATAAGGCATAATACCGATGACCTGAGATGTTAGCAGCATAGTTATAATTGCCGCCACCGGCTCTACAGCTCCCGAAAGAGTGCCGAGAAGAAAGGCCTTTGTTTTGGAATGGCCTGCGGTTTCGAGCGGCATCGCTACAATTGCGCCTTCGGGGAAGTTTTGTATTGCAATTCCGAGCGACAGAGCCAT
>JAAZIW010000191.1 GCA_012800665.1 Rikenellaceae bacterium | reverse complement strand
CCTTGCAGAGAGCAGTTTTGTACTATTATCTTGCTTATTGCAACTCCGCCTGTGGATAAGAAGTTGGTACCTCCGTCAGCACCTGGGCCGATGATGTCCAAATCCTCTATGATGAGGCTTCCAAGGTCTCCGCTAAGGGAAAGTTCCGGAAGAGTCACTGTCGGACGTTTGCCCTCTTTAATTTCACCGCTCAGACGCAGGCCCGCAACCACGATGGTGGGGGAGGCGCTGAGGTCGTAGGGAGAGCCTTCCGCAGCAAAAATGATTTCGGTTTTACCGGCGGAAATGGCGGCATCGAATTCATCTTTGCTCTTTACCACAAAGCTGGAACTTGCGCCGGCGTCATAGGCGGGATTCCATCTCGGGTCGCCCACCTTATTGCTCATTGCAAGGCCGCTTGTGAGGGTGAAGTCATTGTTAGCTGCATCCTTTACAGGGTCAGTGGTAAGAACCACACCACCGGCGGCGGTGGCGCTTGCCTCATCGAATTTGCCTGTAAATACGTTCTCGCCCATTCCATAATAGAAGTTGTTTGTGAATGTCGGGAATCTTACTGCAGCATCGTTTTTGCCCAATAGCGCTGTTATATTAAGGAACAGGTTGTCGCTTACGTTGTATACTTGATTGCTTGCGCTCCTTACATATAGCACACCATTGCTGTGGTTGCCTGCATTCACAGCATACAGCGTGTTCTTGCTGAGCTCGAAAACTCCGTTTGCCACGCCTGCATCCATGCGGATGAGGTCACGGCCTCCGGTAAGTGTGCTTTCGGTAATTACAAGGCTGCTGTAGCTGCCCTTGCGCAAGTCGAACATGCCCTGTCCGGTACCCTGATTAAGGACTGTAAGGCCCTTGAAAGACACTTCATCTATGCTGTTGGTTTCGGCGTTGCCATAAATGACGCTCTTGCTGAATCCATCCAGGACAACATTATTGAGCTTCAAGCTGTTCATGGTGGCGCCGGCCGCATCGAATTCAAGCAGGATTGCCTGGCCTCCTGCCACTACCTTGACATTTTCAAGACTGAAGTCTGCGCAGTCGGCTCCGGTAAATTTGAAGTTTCCTCCGGTAATGGTAGCGCCCTTCCGTCCTGTCAAATGCAGGCTTGCAAGAGGAGTGATGGTCTTGCTTTCAGCAGCGCTGAAGTCGATGTTCGCTCCTTCATCAATGGTAATGTCGGTCTTGCCTGCAGAAAGGGCTGCATTTAATTGTTCGAGATTCTTAACGACTGTTCCCGTTTCTCCGCCGCCATCCGCCTTGGGCAGAATAGCAAAGGACGCAATGCCTGCCTCAGACTCGGTGTTGTAGATATCATCTTCTCCCGGGTTTGCATAAACCTCTACGCTGTAAGAGCCCGGATCGAGCATGCCTACGGTTGTGGCGCCGATTACATAAGAGGTAGCGCCGTCTTCCACATTATTGGCTTTCTTATTGAATACCACAGTGTATGATGCGGCATTTTCCACAGGATCCCAACTTATAGTGATGTTGGAGGCTTCTCCTGCGGTTACGCTTGCCGGACTTGCTTTCGGCGCAGGGGCGGGGAGCGCAGTGTTCACATAAGAAACATCATTGCTCCAAGCAAGTTGCGATAGGGAAACGACTCCCGAAGGATAAACATAAACCATGCTTTCTTCGGTGATGCCGCGAATCACAATCTTGGTGGGGCTGTTGCTGTAAGCCATAGCCATAGCGCCGCCCTTCACGGCAATTGACGAACCGTCCAATGAGCCTACGCCCACAGTGATGTGATTGGCTGCTCCTGTCGGGTCTTCCGCTTTTACAAGCACAGAGCCGGATTTATCCACCTTGAAAGCAAGATAGCCTGCAGATGGAACGCCCTTTCTTGAGCATACGGCCGGAGCTGTGAAATTAAGCATATTGTTTTCGGAAACTATAGGATTGTCGCCGGTGGCGCCTATGAACAGGAGGTCGCGCACCATGTTTTCCTTCATTGTTCCGCTGAAGAACTTGGGATTGCCGAAGTTCCAGGTATGATTGCCGCTTATAAGGCCGAGGGTAAGGTCTTCGGGCTCTTTGGTAAAGGCAGTCCACCATTTGGATGCGCCCACCTTTGCTGCAACAAGCGCATTGTCGGTGAGGTTGAAATCTCCGGCAGCGGCATTGTAGCACGGGTCGGCAGCAACAGTGCTGAAGCCGGCATTTGTGAATACCGAATTGAAGAAGGTCTCAGCATTTCCGAAGCAATGGTTGTTTCCGCTGGTGAAGCCATGCCAATATTTATAGCCGTCAAAGCCTCCGCTTGCAACAGTGTTTTCTGCTCCTAGCTTGGCCTTTTCTCCCATTGCGAGGATGAGGTTGTGCTTGAAGCTCATTTCTGTCGGAGCTGTCTGCAGACCTATAAGTCCGACATTGTTTGTGTTGTCGCTCAGACAAAGATTGTAAAGCGTATTGTTTTCGAACTTTATTGCACCCAAGCTCTTCGGGAAGTCGATACGCAGGAAGGTACGTCCGCCCTGCACTATGGTGTTGTCCACAATGTTTATGGCACCTATGGTGGAGAGCGGCTTATCGGCTGCTCCGCGGAAGTCTATGACATCGCCTCCTCCTGTACCATCAGAATTTATATCATGAATGTAGCAGCTTTCCCAATTGAGCTTGCCTACATTCAGGGGCTGTCCCCATTCATAAATCAAGCCTTTGCTGAAACCGAAGATTTCGCAGTTTTTGAAGCTGATTTCATCCAGCACGACATCGTTGGTAATGCCTCCTCCATTCTTTAATTGGATGGCGAAGCCGTACTTGCCCTTCACTCCATCCAAGGCGACTCCCTCGAACTTAATGGAGCCGGTGGCGGTTCCAAGTATATGGAATTCGCCCTGAATTACAGGTTTTACGCCTTCGGCATTTTCTTCGCCTACTATGGTAAGAGGACCCGGAATCTCAAAGGTTTTACCGTCTTCGAGAGTGTAGGTACCCGGTTTCAAGAGTATTTTGGCATCAGGCGTAGCAATTGCGGCATTGAATGCGGCAAGGCTGGCAATGGCGGTAAAGCCTTCTGTGCTTGCAGAGGTAAATAATGTAACTTCTCCACGTGAAGCGCTCTTGAAATAAAGAGTGACCACATATTGTGTGGAAGGCTCCAAACCTGTAATCGTAGCAGCTGCAGCATCAATCTCTTCTGTGTTGAGGATATGGGTTCCGGCAATTTCTTCGCTGCCGACAAGCCTATACTCCAAACGGTCAACTTCTTTATAGTCGGCAACTTCAGTACTCCAAGCAACGGATATGCTGCTTGAGGTTTTGGCTGTTGCCTTCATAAAGAGCTGGTCCTTTACTGCGTAGGTTTTAATTTCTCTATAGGCTCCCTCTTTGTCCTGATAAAATGCCCATTTACTGTCTTTAAGGCCTTTTTCAGCATTGCTTGCCTGCACTTTGAACCAGTAGGATGCATCAGCTTCGAGACTGAGAGTGTAGGGCACCTCAGATGCCGCGATGGTCTTGTTGGCATATTCTGTTTCCATTGCAGCATCGGTATATATTACCAGATTATAGTTTGCCGCATCTTTGGTTACGTCCCAGTTGAATGTAACCTGATTGCCGTTCACCACCCTTGCACTCAAATTCATGGGCTCGAGGCAGCGCGACAATACTATATACTTTTCTTCCTCAAACAGATTGCTGCAGCTCGAAAATAGGCCGAATGTTACAACAGTGAGTGCAAAAAGCAAAATTTTATTTAAATGTTTCATGACTTTCCCATTTTAGTTGTTTACATAACCATAGTCATTCTTGAGAGCTCCCTGGCTGTTGGTTACCAGGTAGTCGAAGATGGGCCAGAATTGACGGGTGTCCGGATCATTTATGGCGAGGCAATTGATTTTATCGTCCTTCGTGAACTTTGTTGCCTCTATATAATTGGTTTCCGTTATCCAGTCGGGGCCTGCGGGTGCAGCGGTTTCGCCGGCATTCAAGCCCCAGATGGAAATACCGTCTTCGGTTTCATTGATTTTCCACCAGATGGTTCCGGAAAGTCCGGCATAGTCGCCTGTAAGATTTGCGAGATCGGTAAGATTGTCTTTTTCGTCATTAATCTTTTCGCCGAGCAGATTCCAGCGTATGAGGTCTCCTTTGCGGAGGAACTCACCGCAGAATTCGAAAGCGCGCTCATCAACTATAGCATTAAAGAAATCATCCTTGCTTGCAAGAGCATCCACATAAGCATCCGCCACAGTATCATCTTCGAATGCTCGTTCGCGCACCTGCTTTAGCCAGCCTTTTGCCAAATCGCTTGGGCCGTTGAGTTCGTTCTCGATTTCGGCAGCCATCAGCAGAATGTCGGAATAACGCATTACTATCGGCTTTATTCCGTCATCATTTCCGCCATTATAAGGAAGCGTCTCCATCCACTCGAAGCGGAATTTGCCGAAGTACCAGGTGTTTATTCCTGCCGGCTCAGGCAAACCGTCCTTGCTCCACTTGAAGTTAACGCAAGTAAGGTCGCGGCGGACATCGTTGGGGTCGAATTTGAACCAGAAGTTCGGAGTGGGACCCGCTGTTCCGCCCCTGCCGTTTATAGGAGCATAATCCGCACGAATTGCAAAAGTAAAATTCCAGCGTCCACGGCGGTTTGTCGCGAGATTATTTGGTGAGGGGCCGAAGGGTATGCTGAAGAGCACTTCCTTGCCTGCTGTCATATCCATATTGTTGAAATCGCGCCATAATTGTTCATAGGAAGCGTAAAGGCTTGCCTTGCCGGAATTGATGGCGTCTTTTAGGAATGCAAGAGCTTTTGGATAGAGGACATCTTTTGCAAGCTCCGTATCAGAGGAGAGGCGCACGGTTCCAAGGTCGCCTGTACCTACCATTCCGTCCGCTGGCCTAAGTGCATATCCCGATGCGGCTAAGGCGATGCGGGCGTAAAGACCTTGTGCAAAGATTTTATTCACGCGGTCGGTAGTCATTGCAGGACCTTCACCGGGCCATGGGAGATGAGGGATGGATTCCTCCAAGTCGGAGAGAATTTGCTTGTAAATCACATCCCGGCTTGCTTTAGGCATATACAAGGTAGCCGAATTGATGGGCTCGAACCTTGCGGGAACATCTCCCCATGCCTTTGTGAGGTCGTAATATAGCATAGCGCGGAGAGTCTTCGCCTCTGCCATCAGATATGCCATATCGGCATCCTTGTCGATATTGCCGTATTCTTCGAGTCCGGTGATGGTGAGATTTGCGATTTCGATTGCGCTGTAAATGTCGGAATACGGGTTTTTGGAATTGTTCAACTGACTATCGTTGGTTTTTGTATCGTAAGCCACGATTCCGAGTTTGCTATCGCTCGGCTTTGCGGCGATATACCATTCGATGTCGGTATTAAAGCCGTACCATGGAAGAAATCTTCCGCGATAGCTGTTTTGTTCACTGAATTTTTGATGTATAGCGAATATAGTCTGTTCGGCATAAGTGTAGTTGGAATACACTGTGGCATCGTCTGCGGCCGAAGGAGACTGAGAATCCAGGAACTTGTCGCAGGAAAGGAGCATAAAGGAAGCTGCTGCTGCGAAAATCAAGTATTTAAATATTTTGTTCATAAGACCGTTTCTTTAGAAGGTGATGTTTAAACCGAATACACAGCCTATGCTCTTCGGATATGCAGAATAGTCTACACCCGGAGTAAGCGGGGTAGAACGTCTAGTGTCAACCTCGGGGTCGTAACCGGAGTATTTGGTCCAGCAGAAGAGGTTGGTTCCGGTAACATACAGACGTGCTTTCTTGATGAAGGCCTTGGTCGTAAGTTTTCCGGGGAGGGTGTAGCCTATGGTTGCGCTTTGGAAGCGGAGGAACGAAGCGTCCTCTACTGCCCAGTCGCTGAATATGGCATTTTGGGTGAACGGAGAAAACATAGTCTTGCCTGCATTCATCGCGTTGAGCCGCTCGGCATCGTTTACAATTTTACCTGTCTCCCAATCGATGTTGGTCCAACGCTTATCCACATCCATCATATTGGTAAGGTTGCGGAGTGTGGTGAACTTGCGCGAAGAATTGAATTCAATTTTGTTCGCATTATAGACATCGTTGCCTATCATGAATGTGAAGTTGGCGCTGAAATCCAGCCCTTTAAAGTAGCCGCTGAGAGCAAAGCCGCCGCTGAAATCGGGCGATGCATTGCCGATTATGGTTTTGTCCGGGGTGTTGGCCTCGTCGCCATCTAAATTCTTGAATTTCGGAGCTCCGGGACGCATATACGCAGAGCCAAGGAGGCTGCTGCAATCCACCACGCCGTCGTTGAGCACCCATTTGGCGCCGTCCCATGTCATATCATCGGTGGTATAGAAACCATCGAATACATAGCCGTTCATATTTCCGAGAGGCTGTCCCACTTCTACTATATAGTCGGAATCTATTTCGGTGGAAGCCCATTCACTGTTGCTGGAGATTTTTGTAAGACCTCCGAGCGAACTTACCGTGTTTTTGTTGTAGGCGATATTGCCGGACAGGTTCAGCGAATAATCAGCCTTGCTAATAAGAGGCATATTGAGGGTAAGTTCAACTCCTCTGTTGCGTGTGGAGCCGATGTTTTGGTATTGGCTGGCATAACCCACACCGCTGATGGGGAAGTTGATGAGCAGATTCTCGGTATCGTTCTGATAAACCTCGAGCGAGCCCGCCACTTTTCCGTCCAATACTCCGAAGTCGAGTCCTATATTGTGCGTGTAGGTGGTTTCCCATGTAAGGTCGGGATTATTCATAACCGAGCCGGCAGTCATGTAGATGTCGCCGCTGCTTATAGTGGCTGCAATCTCGGAAACCGCATGAGGGGAATAGATTTTCACTATCTGTCCGGTGGGGATATTGTTGTTGCCTGCCGTACCGAAGCTGTAGCGAAGTTTGAGGAGTCTGAGCCCCGTGAACTTGCTCATGAATGCTTCATTGGAGATGGTCCAGGATGCGGCTGCGGAAGGGAAAAAGCCCCAGCGGTTGCCTGCCGCAAATTTGCTGGAACCGTCAGCGCGGAGCGTGGCTCCCAATGAGTAGCGGCTCTTATAGTCGTAGTTCAACCTTCCGAAGAAGGAGAGCATATTGTCGTTGGGATTATAATAATTGACGACTGCAGTAGGATTGCCCGAACTCATGAAGTTCCATGCCATTTCGGCAT
>JAAZIW010000190.1 GCA_012800665.1 Rikenellaceae bacterium | reverse complement strand
GAAATGGTTGCGGCTTTCAACACCTTCCCCTCCAAGGGAGTTTATATAACTCCGATGTATGTTACCCGCATAGAAGATAAGGATGGCAATGTGCTCACCGAATTCACCAATACCAAGCGCGAGGCCATAGGGGAACGCACGGCTTATCTTATGGTCAACCTCATGTCCGGCGTGATAAATCATGGCACCGGCTATCGTCTTCGCGGCACTTACGGCCTCACCGGTGAGATTGCGGGTAAAACCGGCACCACCAACGACAACTCCGATGGCTGGTTCATAGGCTATACCCCCGCCATTACCGCCGGAATTTGGGTGGGAGGCGAGGACAGGCAGATTCATTTCAACAGCCTCGCGCTCGGAAGCGGCGCAAATATGGCCTTGCCGATTTGGGGGATTTGGATGAAGAAATGCCTGGCAGACGGCTCTGTGGGTATCAGCGCGGAAGACCGCTTTTTGGCGCCGGCGGGCATGACGCTCGACCTCAGCTGCACCGGCGATGAGCACGATGATGCCACCGAAACCATAGCAAGTCAAGAAGAATATTATTTCGAATAGATATGTATAAAACCATTGCAGTAATGTATGGAAGCGACTCCTCCGAGTGGGAGATCGCATGCCGCAGTGGCGAATTCACCGCCTCCCGTATAGACGGTTCCAAGTATGATGTGTACGAGATTTTCGCCCGTTTCGGAAAATGGCAGGTCGTGGCTTTTAAAAAGAAAGATGCCATGAAAGTGACCTTCCCCGAAGGCTCCCGTCCCGAGATAGATAAAACTGATTTCAGTGTAAATATCCTCGGTGAAAAGATTAAGTTCGACTATGTATATATAATGCAGCATGGGGCGCCCGGTGAAAGCGGCCAATTACAAGGCTATTTCGAAATGCTCGGTATTCCTTTCAGCAGTTGCTCCTCAAGTGTTTCGGCCATAGCTTTCGATAAATATGCCTGCAAGAGTTATATACGCGGTCTTGATTTGGTGAAGTGCGCTCCCGATGCACTCATACACAAAGGTGCTGATATTCAGGCATTTGTCTCCGATGTCGAGGCAAAACTCCGTTTCCCTGTTTTTGTCAAGTCCACCATAGGCGGCTCCAGCTTCGGCATAACAATGGTGAAAGAGCCTGCGGGCTTAGCGACAGCTATAGGCTATGCCTTTTCTGAAGGCCCCACCGTATTGGTTGAGGAGGGTATCGTGGGCCGCGAACTCACTTGCGCCGCATATGAAAGCTCCGGCAAGGTAAAGACTCTGCCGATAATAGAGATTATCACCGAAAACGAATATTTTGACTACGAAGCCAAATATAACGGCCGCAGCCTTGAGGTCTGCCCCGCAGATGCCACTCCCGATATTGTTAAATTGGTGCAGGAAACCACAGCCGCCATCTATTCTAATTTGGGTTGTAAAGGGGTAGTGAGGATGGATTATATTTTAGCGAAAGATGGGCTTTACTTCTTGGAGGTGAATACCATTCCCGGCATGACAAGCGCCTCGCTTGTGCCCAAAATGGTGCGTGCGGCAGGTATGGATATGAGCGATTTCCTTTCGGACATCATAGATAACGGATAGCCCTTGATGCTGCTGTCCGAACTCATCCGACAATCGATTAAAGCGCTATGCTCCCTGTACTCTGAAGAAGAGGCAAGGAGCATGGTTATGTATTATTGCGCCGAAGTTTTCGGATTTACGAGTTATATCCATATTACAGAGCCGGCTACGGAAGTTCCCGAAGAACTGCTTTGCGATGCGCTTCGCGATATGAAAAGGCTCGAAAATGCAGAGCCGATTCAATATGTGTTGGGCTACACCGAGTTTTGCGGCCGCAAATTCAAAACCGACACCCGCGCCCTCATTCCCCGCGCCGAAACAGAACTGCTTTGCATCAAGGCGAAGGAGTTGGCCCCCAATGCTTGCGGTGCCGTTCCTGCTCCCTCCCCTCTGCGGATTTTGGACCTTTGCACCGGCTCCGGCAGCATCGCCTGGACTCTCGCCTTGGACATACCCGGAGCCATTGTTACGGCAACCGACATTTCTGCTGAGGCCTTGTCTTTGGCTCGAAGCCAATTCGGGAGCGTTCCAAAACCGGCAATAAAGCCCTTGTTTGTTCAAGCGGATGTGTTAGATGTCGAGGCAAGCATCGGGGTATTGAATGGCGAGAAATGCGACCTTCTTGCCGCTAATCCGCCTTATGTGATGCTTGCCGAAAAAGCCGCCATGAGACCGAATGTGCTTGATTGGGAGCCGCCTATGGCTATTTTTACTCCTGAGCAGGACTCTTTGGTATTCCACCGCGCCATCGCCCTTATTGCCCGCAAAGCGCTTTCGCCAAGAGGCAGAGGCATAGTGGAGATAAACTCCGATTTGGCGGATGAAACCATGGATGTTTTCAG